>JAUZPS010000305.1 GCA_030705945.1 Bacillota bacterium | reverse complement strand
TTCCTAATCATTATATTCTTTTTGGTAGTATCAAAAAAATAACTGGTCAACTGGACGTTTCAAAAACTTGAAATAATGGGTTTTTTTCGTATAAACTTGAACAAGGAATTTTTTGAAACGCCCTTATTTAACCTAGTCACTGTAATTATAGAATTATTAATTATAACATTACTAATTATAATGTGTTCTTCTATTTGTACTATAGATAACCAAATATAAAAGATTAATCACTTTTAATCTAAATTATAAATTACTTAACTTCATTTCCCTCAGAGTCTCTGGTACACGAATGGTCTGTTGCGGCTTCTTCTATTTGACCTACTGCCCAATTATCATCTTTAACATCTGTAAATGATGATTTAGCTCCTTTTAATGGACCTCTCAGCAGCATATTGTTTAAAAATGTCACCGCTTCTGCCCTGCTCAACTTATTATCAGGTAAGAAAGTACCATTTTTATAGCCGTTTGTTATTTTAACCCTATATATTTCTTCGATATATTTCAAAGCCCAATGATTACTGATATCACTAAAATGAATATCAAGGGGTTGGTCTTCACTAAGACCTAAAAATCTGGAAATTGCAGTTGCCATTTCTGCTCTTGTAATCATTCCCTTGGGATTGAAATTACCATTATTTGTTCCTTTGAATATGCCCTTTTTAGAAATTGCGTTAATATATGGCGCTCCCCAATAATTTGAAGGTACATCCGAAAATAACTTTTCGCTGTTGTTTGAAACATCAAGCTTTAAAATATTACAGAACATAACTGCAGCTTCGACTCTTGTAATTGGTTTGTTAGGCTTAAAGGTACCCGAATATCCTTGTACATATTTGCTATGAAAAACCTTCCCAAACTTATCTGAATAAGCAAGTACTGTTATAGTTGATTTAGCCCCAACATTAGCTGCTTCGGTACTTATTTGAGCTGTATTAGATATCTCTACTTCAGGCTTGTCCAATGAACTGACTTTAACAGAAAACTTTATTTCGCCTGATTTATTCGCCTCAACATTTCCTATATTCCATTTGATTACGTTATTAGCAACAGATCCGTCTTGCAAGTTATCTACTGTAGTAAACTCAGGCACTTGAGCTGAGATTACCACACCATTTAATAGTTGAGCGGTTCTGTTTTTGTACTTAATCGTGTAATTAATAGCGCTGCCTTCTTTATAAATCTTATTATCTGAGCTAATTGCTATAGCCAGATCTTGCGCAACTGCAGCAGGCATTGTAGGTTGTACATTAATTGTTGTAGAAGGTACTGGTGTGGAAGAGTTTACAGAGGAGTTTGTTGAAGTAGTTGGCTTCGGTGTTGAGTTTACATTAGTGTTTGCAGTTGAATTTGATGTTGGATTCGTTGTTACTGATGATCTTGTAGTGGTTGTTGAAGGTATTGGGGTAGGAGTCGGTGTGACAATATTTATTGAAATCGGGCTTCCTATTTCTTCATAATTACTTGTTTGATTCCCATCCCAGTTAAAAATCATTGTTCCGTTAATAGGGTTTGTTAATCCAGCGGAGTTTTCTAAGCCAATTGAAACTGGCGATGTATATTTATTGGAGTCATTGTTCTCTAAAACCTTAAAATTTATATATGCAATTGTTCCTGTATTTTCAGCTTGGCCTGAACTCTTGTATGCTGCCAAACTAATATATATTCTACCAAAAGTTAAGGTTCCATTAACTAGATCATTCGATCCCATTTCTGTAGGTGAATAGTTTTTTTTCAACAAACTGCCAGAAGTTGGCTTTGAATTATTATCAAATGCAGTTAAATCCGAATAAACGGGCTGAAGAGCTTTAGGATCATATTTAATATTTGCCTGATAGCCTGCAAAATTTGCGATATTGTTTATTCTCAATGTCGCTTTAATAATGTCGCCGACTTTAGCTGTAGTTTTATCAACTTCTAAAATAACCTGACCGTTATTATCAGCATTTACATAAATCGAAAAAATTGCGAAATTACTGAAAATTATTAACAATGAAAGAATTACAGAAATTTTACTTTTTGACATCATTTAAAAATAAACCCCTTCCAAATAAATAATAAAAAGGCTTGCTAATTTCATTCCTATTTTTTATCTCTTAATTGTTAAATAAATAAAAAAAATAAATATTAGTAATCAATATTACACCAAGCCAAAATGTACAAGCTTTTAACAACCCTCCCTTAAAAATTTTATATACTAATATTATACAACATATTACTAAAAATTGCATTAAGTGATTTAGATTTGTCATTAAACGTCATTAATGAGCAAAATCCCATAAGTATCGAAATGTAATTATAAAATTCTACATATAAAAAGTTGAATAAATTAATATTCAACTTTTTAACTCTTGATTCTTATTTATTATAATTTTAATTTACATAAATCTTATTTGATTCCAAGGGACTTCTCATCTTTTGCTTCTACATCGCCAAATAATTGTGTTTCATGATCTACCGTGCTTTCCAGAATATATCTATATGCCCAGTGATTTTTGCTTAAATCTGTAAACGGACTCTTCTCATCTAATGCTAACGGGCCTCTGAAGGTCATTCGATTTAGCATTACCAAAACTTCAGCCCTCGTGATATTATTATTAGGATTAAAATTACCGTCCTGATATCCACTAACTATATTAAGCCTGTACACTTCTTCTACATATTTCATTGACCAGTGACTCAATAAATCTTTAAAATGAACTTCAATAGGCGTTATATTCTCACCCAGATTCAAATACCTTGCAATTGCAGTAGCAAGTTCTGCTCTCGTTATGTATTTGTCAGGGTTAAATACAACTTCTCCAGCTACAGTCGGCGTTGCTATTGGCGTAGTTGTCTGAGAATCTCTGTATACAGCTTGTGTTACTGTCGGTGTTATAATTGGCGCAGACGTCTTTTCTGAGTTCTGGCTTGTGGCAGCTACCTCTGAGCCTTTAAAAATACCTTCTTTAGCTACAGCATTTATATACTTGTACGCCCAATGATCAGGATTCACATCCTTGAACTTAACAGCAGCGTCATTAGAAGTATCAAGGGATAATAGATTTGTAAATAATACTGCTACTTCAGCTCTTGTAATTTGTTTATCAGGTTTAATTGTTCCATCTGGATACCCATTCATAAACTTCTTATGATTAAAAACATTATCGCTCTTTACTAGAAGAAATCTTGCAGAAGATTTATTATCATTATTCTCAAGTATGTTATCATTGCTGTTGATAGATACATTCTCGTTTACTTTAGCCATAGCAATCGGAAGTTTACCAACCTTAAGCTGGAATGAAATATTGTTTATTTTTCCAACATCAAGTTTGTCTAATTTCCATTCGATTATGTTATCCTTTACTGTTCCAGAAGGACTTAAGGATTCAGGAATTACAACAGTTCCATCCGGAATTTGCGCATTGATAACAACATCCGTAGCCGGCTTATTCAGCCTGTTTAAGTATTTTAAATCGAATTTAATGATGTCATTTTCTTTATAAATATTTTTATCTGTTTTAACGCTTATAGCCAAGTCGGCAGGTATTCCGTTAGGAACAAGTTTTTTATTCTCCGTAACCAAAACTATAGGGGTAACTTTTGCTGATGGCGTTGATATAGAAACTACCTGCGAATTTTTCGCCGGAGTTGGAGTTGAAGGTTTTGTTGATACAGTTGGTGTTGCTGAAGATACAGGTGTTTCTGATGTCAGTGAAGTTGCTGAATTTAAGGGTGTATTAGTTTGATTATCATCTTTTTCTGTTAATAATACACTTGTATTATTAAAATCTATATCTACATGCTCCATTTTTCCATCTGAATTCAAGGTTGAGCATGTGCCGTATTTTATGACTTCAATACTGTAACTGCCTGGAGTAGAATTATTTTTCACCTTAAAAACTAATTTTGCCAATATGCCTTCTTGGGTTAACTGTTTTTTCCCCTGTGTTGAATCATTAAATAAAAAGGATATTATTCCTTGTGAGTTACAATAAGCTATAAAGTCATCTGAAATAGGAAAAATATTACCTTTATCGATTCTTAAGGATTCAAAAACATTATTGTCAAACTTTAGTGTGAAATCAAAATTATTAAGACCATTTTTTGGTATATTTGAGATTGTTACAGGTATTTCAAAAGTATCACCTGGCGTTGCTAAATATGGATGTAATAATCCAATATTCACATTAACATTTTTATTTGTATCAGCAAAAGTAATACTTAGGTTTGATAAAGATAATGAGAAAATTATAAGCAATAAAAATATCCATCTAAAAAATTTGATAGGTTTAAATTTTTTCAATATAAATCGCCTCGCTTTCAAAAATCAAGAAAAATATAATTTGTGAAATGGCTCTAATTTAAATTATTCGTTATCATCTGGTTTATCTTCTTTTATATCAGAGTTATCATCTGTTTCTTCTTCACTATCTTCATATTCGTTATCATCATCATTTTCTATAAATTCATTTTCTGCATAATTCGACTTTTTGTTTTTTCCGGTAATAATGAAAACAAAAAGTAAAATTACTACGACAGCAATTACTGCAACTAAAATAACTATAAAAGTATTATTATTTTTAGTAGCTGTGTTGCTTGGCATATTTATGCCTTTCATTGTATATTTAGGCATTGGAGCAGGGCTGGAATTTGGGTTAATCTTTTGAGAGTTGTTTACTTGATAATCAGATAATGTATTTCCATCCCAGTCAAATAATAATGTTCCGTTTATTGAATTTGGCATTGTTCCTAGTTCTTCAAAAACAATTTCAGTAGCTGCATCCTTAATCACTTTAAAATATAGGACAGCTATTGTACCAGTGCTTTCAGGCTTATTACTTTTTCTGTAAGAAGCTAAATCAACATATGATCTACCAAAGTTCAATATACCTGCAGCAAGGTTATTTGCAGCAACTGGAAAAAGTGAATAGTCTTTATTTTCGATAATATCGCCATTTGTTGGACATGATGAGTCAGTAAATTCAACTGAGCTATCTTGTGAAACTGCTTGTAAAACTTCTTGATTGTATCTGATATTAACTTGAAATCCATTGAAATTCTTAATATTGTTGACTTTGACTGAAGCTTTAATAATATCTCCTACCTTAGCTTCTGTTTTGTCTAATTCAATTCCAATATTTGAATTGGAATCGGCAAAAACTGCTGACGCGGAAATGCTGCAAAATACTAATACAATCGTTAAAACTAAAAGAATTCGACTTCTTTTCATATGACATCCCCTTTTTAAAACTTTATTTTGTAATTTAGGATAAAAACTGCAATGTTATCATATGACAGAAAGTTACAATGGAAATGTTTAACTCTCAAATTTTGCAGTTTATTGTCCATATAATAAGATTATAACTCGAAATATCAAAAGTCGCAATTTAAAAATAAAAAATATAGTATAATATGTATTTTGCAAATGCATAAAATTTATCTGTAAAAATTAATAGAAAAAGAAAAAACATTACAGACTTTCTTTTTCCAACTTAACCCTCGAATATTCATGAGTAGTTGGTCAAATTAATATCTGAAATGTTTTTATAATATATTTTGCAATATAAAAAAATTAATATATAAAATACTTAAATGAATCTAATTTCCTTCATACTTTTCTGATTCGTTTGGTCCTCTAGAGAATTTATGATCAAAAACTGCTTCCGCTATTTGACTTGAAGCCCAGTAAGTTGCTGGAACATCCTTAAACTGAGGTGTTATTCCAACTAAGGGACCTCTATAAAGCATTCTATTTAAAAATGTCACAGCTTCAGCCCTTTTAACCTGATTGTTGGGATTATAATTTTGCCCATCGCCGACAATTATCTTGCATCTGTACAGTTCTTCAATATATTTTCCTGCCCAGTTGTTTTTAGTATCCTTAAAGTAATAATCCGAAGTGTCCAGCGAAGAATCTTGAATTCCCTGGCATCTATAAATTACAGCAGCAATCTCAGCTCTTGTAATATAAGCATCAGGTTTAAACTTTGTTGTCGTTGCCCCTTTAAAGAACCCATTCTTTACAACAGCATTTATTTGTTTGAGAGCCCAATGTGTTTTCTTCACGTCTGTAAACGACAGAG
>JAUZPS010000304.1 GCA_030705945.1 Bacillota bacterium | reverse complement strand
AAAGCACTATTAATCTTACATTTGACGGAGCAAAATAACGAACGCTTTAACGTTATTTTGCGATAGGCAAATGTAAAAGATTAATTGCTTTTTATATAGCAAATTAATTTTAGTTTTAAGTATCGTATGGAAGATTAATAATGATTTTAACATTAATTAGAGTACCTTATCATTAGTTGTTACACATTTGACGCATATAACTTTCTGCCAGAATCATATAAATTATTACCATAACAATCAATAATAACAATGGTTGGAAACTTAACTACCTGAAGTTTTCTTATTGCTTCAGCTCCAAGATCCGGGAAGGCGATTACTTCCTCGTTTATTATTGATTTTGCCAGAAGAGCCCCGGCGCCTCCTGTAGCTCCAAAGTAAACTGCTTTGTATTGAGTCATTGCCGAAATTACGTCTTTATTACGCAATCCCTTTCCAATCATGCCTTTTAAGCCGAGCTCTATGAGCTTTGGGGCATAAGCATCCATACGACTGCTTGTTGTAGGGCCCGCAGAACCAATTACGTGTCCAGGTCTAGCAGGACATGGTCCTACATAATAAATTACCTGGTTTTTTATATCGAAGGGTAAATCTTTACCCTCATTTAGCATGCTTATCATTCTCTTATGAGCAGCATCTCGAGCAGTGTAAATAGTGCCCGTGATATTAACAGTATCGCCAATCCTAAGAGTATTTATAACTTCATCTGTCAGTGGGGTATTTATTGTATATTCCATACTTTCACCTTTCCATATGTAAACAAGTGATTAAATAGATTAAAATCATTATTAATGTTACATTTAGCAGAGCAAAATAACGAACATTTTATGGTATTTTGCTCTGCTAAATGTAAAACCTTAATTGATTTTAATATATATTGGTTTCTAAAATATATTGGTTTTAGTTATAATATAATTTCCGCGTGCCTTGTAGCATGGCAGCTTATGTTGACTGCTACGGGAAGGCCAGCTATGTGTGTAGGGAAAACTTCAATGTTTATTCCTAAAGCTGTAACTTTACCACCAAGTCCCGCAGGACCAATTCCTAATTTATTTATACTACTTAACATTTCTTCTTCGAGTTCCTTAATATGTTGCAATGGGCTACAATCATCTAAAGGCCGTAACAACGCTTTTTTTGCGAGAAAAGCCGCTTTCTCCATGGTTCCCCCAATTCCTACACCGACTACAATCGGAGGACAAGGATTAGGACCTGCGCCGCTTACTGTTTCAAGTATAAACTTCTTTATTCCGTCCAAACCGTCAGAAGGCTTTAACATTTTAAGAGCGCTCATGTTTTCACTGCCAAAACCTTTAGGAGCGACAATTATCTTTAAGGTTTCGCCATCAACTATTTCATAATGGATTATAGCAGGTGTATTGTCGCCTGTGTTTTTTCTTAATATTGGATCAGAAACAATTGATTTTCTAAGAAAGCCTTTTTCATACCCCCTTCTGACACCTTCGTTGATAGCATCGCTTAGATTTCCCCCGATTATTTGTAATTGTTGACCAATTTCAATAAAAACAACAGCCATCCCAGTATCTTGACATATAGCCATACTTTCCATTTTTGCAAGGTTAGCGTTTGCTAGAAGTTGCTTTAATACTTCTTTGCCGGTTCCGGATTCCTCTGAGGAAAGACCGTCTTCCAGCTTATTTATAATGTCTGAGTTGAGATAGTAGTTTGAGTCTATGCATAATTTTTCGACTGCAGCCGATATTGATTCAGTTGTAATTATTTTCATACAGACCTCCCTATAAAACTAGGCTATATCTATATTAATACACAATATAGCAAAAGGCAATACATAGACATTTTATCATTATAATATAACCAAAAAGCGGAAATGAATTTTTATTTTAAATAATTTATGGTATAATTTATATGTATAGATACAGAACTTAAAGTTTTATATAAGCTTGCTTCTAAAAATAAAAGATTATATAAGTTACGAAAAAGATTTTACATTAAAAAATGCAGTTAATACGTCTGCATTTTACTATCAAAGCTGAACTTTTCGCAACTTATGAATCAAGGTATATATTTTGCAATATAAAAAATGGATGTAAAATGTTAATTGCAAAATATATAATTGATTTTAATATAGTTGCGTCAAACAGCTGAAAAATTGCTTTTTCTGGTTGTTTTAGTTTGCGACATAACTTAGCAAGAATTATAAAGCAAACAGATATAAATTTTTTACAGTTATCTATCTATATCAAAGGGAGGGTCATATATTTGAATCCAATACGTAATATACTTGTTTGTGTTACGCAGCAAAAGACATGTGAAAGACTAATCAGAGAGGCTATTACTTTAAAGGGTGAAAATGAAGGAGAACTTCATGTGATTCATGTAGCTAAAAATGAGTGGAAGTTCTTGGATAATGCTAAAGAGGGGGAAGCGTTGGAGTATTTATTTAAAGTTTCGAAATCTATAGGAGCAAAATTATCAGTGCTAAAGTCAGATGATATAGTAAATTCAATTGTAAACTATATAAATGATAATGAAATTAATTGCGTTGTACTAGGAAAATCTAAAGAAGCCCACAAGGAAAACAAGTTTATTAAGATGTTAGAGAATAATGTAAAAGATGTAGACATATGTATTGTATCGTAAAAAATAATTAGAATAATATTCCATAAACGCAAATTTTACAGCCTAATAATGTGAAATTATTGTGAAAAGCTTGACTTAATGCCACTTTCATTATAAAATAATGTCGAATTCCAAATACAGGAGGTTGTTTAAATGAATAAGACAGATTTAGTTAATGCAATTTCTGCAAAATCAGGTTTAAACAAAAAGAATAGTGAAGCTGCTTTAAACGCATTTATTGGAACAGTTCAAGATACTCTTAAAAATGGAGACAAAGTTGTGCTTGTTGGTTTTGGTACTTTCGAGGTAAGAGAAAGAGCCGCAAGAAAAGGAAGAAATCCTCAGACTAAAGAGGAAATAACAATTCCAGCTTCAAAGGCGCCAGTATTTAAAGCAGGTAAGGGTTTAAAAGATAGTGTTAACTAGTACATTTTTATATCGAAAGAAAAAACCCTGAAATATAATTTTTCAGGGTTTTTTCTATATATCAGGATTTATGTAGATTCATATTAATTCTGACTTTATCCGCAATCATAGCTATAAATTCTGAATTTGTCGGCTTGCCTTTACTATAATTAATAGTATAACCAAAAAGAGTGTCAATGCTGTCAGGATTTCCTCTGGACCAGGCGCTTTCAATTGCGTTCCTTATTGCTCTTTCGACTTTCTGTGGTGTTGTATTGAATTTTTGGGCAACTGCTGGATATAAAACTTTTGTGATTGAACCAAATACTTTAGAATTATTTATTGTTTGAACAATCGCCTCTCGTATATACTGGTAACCCGACATATGCGGAGGTATGCCTATATCACGCATCATATAGGTTACTTGTACTTCTACATCATGACTATTTTCTTGTTGTTTTAATACAGTCGAAGGAGCTTTTTTAATAATAGACCTGCTCTCATGGAAAGATGATACACAGTTTTCTTTGTATAATTGTCTTATTCTTGAAATCAGAACCTCTACATTAAAAGGCTTTACTATGTAATATTCAGCGCCTAAGGACATAGCTTGCTGTATAAAAATATCCTGTCCGATAGCTGATAGCATCACAAAAATCGGTTTACGGATATTATCCATAGCTGAAATCTTCTCAAGTACGCCGATTCCATCAAGATTTGGCATAATAACGTCAAGAATAACAACATCAGGTTTTAGCTCCTTGATTTTTTCTAATGCTTGCAGACCATCTCTTGCGATGCCAACAACTTTCATATCTTCAGATTGGCTCAAATATTCATTAAGTATATCTCCAAATTCAATATTATCATCTGTAATTAAAACAGAAATCTCATTTTTCATTTTATTAATCAACCCCTAGTAAAAGATACTATAAATCACATTACTTTTATACTATATGTTTCGTGATAAACATATTACATTAACTTCATTTGCTTATTTAAAAACTTTTTCACGATTAATATTAATGAAAGAATGCGCGTAAAATTTTATAGTTGTTTATTCAGTATAATAAATAACTCATTGGCAATATCTTCTGATGTCATTTCATTGCATTCAATAATGATATCAGCATACTTTTTGTATAAGGGAACTCGTTCTAAGTACATGTCATAAAAGCTCTTGCCGTCTTTTCTTGCAAATCTTCTTTCGCTAGATATTCTTTTTTCAATAACGCTGAATTCAGTGTCTAAGTATACAATAATTCCATTTTCTTTCAGGTGGTTCATTGCAAGGTTGTTGTGAATAACCCCTCCGCCAGTAGCGATAATCGTGTTATCGATGCTGAGTTCAATTATTATTTTCTCTTGTTCGTTTAAAAATTTATCCAGTCCGAAATTATTTACATAGTCTTTTGGCGTAAATCTGGCCTGGTCATAAAAAAGCTGATCAGTATCCAAAAATGCCTTACCGGCAATATCAGATATCAATTTTCCGACGGTTGTCTTTCCAGAGCTAGGCATGCCAATCATTACTATATTTTTATTATTCATAATAGGTCTCCAAACTATGTTAATATCAATTAATCTTAGGTAGTATCAAAAAAAACTTAGCAACTGGTCGTTTCAAAAACTTGATATAATGGGTTTTCGTCTTATAAACTTGAACAAGGAATTTTTTGAAACGCCCTTATCTATCGCGAAATGTCGCTAAAACCGTTCGTTTTATAAAGTTTCAGTCAACAGAACATTTCCGCCGCAATTTTTAATTAAATCTCCAAATTCGGGAAAAGTAATGTTATAAGCTTCAGCTCCTTTAATAATAGTCTTTCCATCTATATTAAGACCTGCGATAGCAAGAGCCATAACAATTCGATGGTCATCATGACCTTCAACCTCTGCTCCTCTAAGCATACTTTTTCTTATGATAAGGCCATCTGGTAGTTCTTCTATATCAGCGCCAAGCTTTTTTAATTCCTTACACATTACCGCAATCCTGTCGGTTTCTTTTAATCTTGCTTGAGGCGCGTTGATGAGACGAGTTTCACCTTCAGCAAAACAGCCTAATACAGCCATTGCAGGTAAGGCGTCAGGTATTGAATTCATATCGATTACTGCGCCTTTTAGGCTATTACCCTTAACAGAAATTGTGTTTTCCTTTATTTCAACTGTTGCGCCCATTTCTTTTAAAATTGAAAAAACAAGTTTATCACCTTGCGGATCTGTCATATCCAAGTTCTCTAGCTCAATTTCAGAAGAGGATATTGCGGCTTGAACAGCAAAAAATGTGGCTGAGGAAAAATCTCCAGGTATTGCTAAATTAAAAGGCTTATAAGGTTGGTTGCCATAAATATATATTGATTTGAGGTCATTGTTTTCGTATTTTATACCTAATTTATCAAGCCACCAGATTGTCATCTCTACATATGGAGCTTCATTGAGCCTTGTTACTTCAATATGAGTATCGTTAACCAAAAGTGGAGCATGTATAAGCAATGAGGATAGATATTGTGATGTTATAGCATCAATGCTTGTTTTTCCGCCTTTTAGTTTTCCTTTAATAACAACAGGAGCCATACCATTATCCCTAGTAGTAAAGATATTAGCTCCTAGGTCGTTTAGAGATTTAATAAGAGGAGCTAAAGGACGCCTGCGGATTTGATAGTCTCCAGTTAAAACAGAACAACCATCACTAAGAGAAGCTGTTGAAACAGCGAATCTCATGGTTGTGCCGGAGTTGCCAACATTTATTACATCGGCTGGAGTAATAGGTTTACCAGCAAATCCTTCTATTATATATTTACTATCTACATGATCGATTTTGGCGCCAAGGGCTTTACATACCTCAACTGCAGAATCAGCATCATTAGAAAGCAAAGGATCATAAATCTCTGACTTTCCCGATGCAAGACTTGCAAAAAATAATGCCCTTATTGTATGCGACTTAGAGCCTGGTATATGAACTCTTCCACTAACATTAGACTTTTCAACAATTAAATACATACAAACCCCTTTCGTAAACATATGATTTTCATCTAAGGTAGTATCAAAAAAACTTAGCAACTGGTCGTTTCAAAAACTTGATATAATGGGTTT
>JAUZPS010000303.1 GCA_030705945.1 Bacillota bacterium | reverse complement strand
TTTATTTATTTCCTTCATCTTCCTCGCCCCTTTTCAATATATGATATTATTTCGATATCACTTTTATATTATTATTATAACATTTTCATATTACAGTTCAATTCCGTTTTAGGACTGTTTTTACAAAAATAACGCATTGTGCCTCAATCACTGTTGATTTCATTTAGCAGATACCATAATAATTCATTTATCTGTTTTTTGCTTCCAATTCCATTAAAAACATAAATAAGAGGCATGAAAATATTTAAATTTTCACGCCTCTTACTTGTTTATATTAAAATCATAATACTATATTACTTACACCTTAGAATTAAACAGCCACACACTGCATTTTGAACGCTGATATATGCTCGACGCAGTATTTGCAAAAATACGCAGCTTGTGATTATCCTGAGCAATAGCGATGACGTCTGCCTTAAGATCCTCAGCTGTAAAAAGAATTGAATCTTCCGCGGTACGGGAATATATTATTGAAGTGCTTATATTAACTCCATATTTAGCGGCTATTTTATTTGCGGTATCTATTGCAAGCCTTGCCGCTTCAATCTTTTCGGGCACTTCAGCGTGGAGGGGCAGGTTTCTTGGAACCTCTATAACATATATAACAGTTATTTCAGACTGTGTGATGCCCTGTATAGCGCAGATAAAGTCTATTATATCTTCACTTGGCTTTTTTCCGTCCGTAGGTATAAGTATTTTTTTATAAAGCATTATATACCTACACCTCCGGCTCGCCAAGAAGTATTTTTCTTAAATTTTCCTGTTCATTTTGTGTTGATATAGCGATCACGAGATCCTTAGGCTTAAATATCGTGTCCGCTTTAACAAACACTACATTACGTTCTCTAAGTATAAGCGCTATTACGCATTCATAGGGAAGCTCAAGCTCTGCGGTGGTTTTATTGACCACTGGAGAATTTTCTTCAAGCTCAGCCTCCACTAAAGCCATTTCATTACGACTGAAGGTAAGAAGGGTTGTAAGCTGCTGTTTTGCAACATATCTCTCAATTGCTTCAGCTATATAGCTTGTGCCGCTTATTGTCGTGCTGATGCCAAGCTCCTTAAAAATTCTCTCATTTCTGGGATTGGAAATCCTTGCGACAGCTTTTGGAACATTAAAGTATTTCTTTCCAAGCTGGCAGATAACAAGGTTGTCTTCATCGTCGCTTGTCGCCGCGACAATTACATCCGCCCTTGAGCATCCCGCTCTTTCAAGGCCGTCAATAGACGATCCCGAAGCGTACATTACATTTCCTCCAAGCTCGTATTTGAGCCTTTCGGTTTTATTAAAATCCCAATCGACTAAAGTTACTTCATAATTCTTCTCAAGCAAAGTTTTAGTTAAGTAATATCCAACCTGGCCGCCGCCTACAATTACAACGTACATATCATCACACCTCCAAAAGTCCTATATAGCTTGAACAACTAACTTCAGTCGGGCAGTAGCACGTAAGCCCAATCTCTTCCTCATAAAACTTCTTACTTTTTGGATCAACTATTCTTACAACAACCTTAGGAACTTTATAAAGAAACTTTGCGATCTGTCCCGCCATTATATTTGTGTTGTCGCCCTTTGCGACTGAGATCAACGCGTCCGCCTCTTCAATACCCGCATTTATCAATACATCCTCATCTATGCCTGTCCCTACAATTATTCTTCCGCCGAAATTGTTCAGGAGTTTATCAAACGCAAGGGGGTTACGGTCTATAAGGCGCACATCATTTCCTTCATCACTCAATTCAATAGCCATTTTGCTTCCAACTCTTCCGCATCCAACTATTATTATCTTCATTGCCAATACCTTCCTTCTCCAACGAAAAATTTGAATTAAAATGTATTTTCTGATAAAATTTATAAGTATTATTTTATACCTAAAGCTTACAAACTGTAAAGTTGTATATTATTCTATATAATATTGCGTTTAAACCTGATTATTCATCGGCAATCATCCATATAATAAATTCTGATATCAGGAGGTAAAAGACATATGTTCTTTTTCAGTGAATCCGATCTTCCGGGCATAGGCAAAAAAATAAATTGCGGCACTCACTCTAACGAAAAAGCGGTTATAATCTTACATCATGATGGTAAAAGAGAACTTTATATAATGAATAAAGATAACGAACCCATGGCGGGAATCTCTCTTCTAGATGAAGAAGCTCGAAGGTTTGGCGCGTTTTTGTCAGGTTCCGTATTTAAACCTAAAGCATTGGAAAATCTGGAAACTGCTATGGAAGGCATCAGAATAGACTGGTTTAAGTTGGAAAGCGACTCTCCTGTCATTGGAAAAAGGCTTGGCGGTCTTGGTATAAGAAAAAAAACTCAGCTTTCTATCATAGCTATATTAAAAGGGGAAACGTTTATACCAAATCCAAGTTCGGATTATATTTTCCAAGAGGGCGACACTTGCGTTGTTATTGGAAAACCAGAAAAATTCAATGATTTTTTAAGTATAATAAGAAAGGATTCTCATGGAACATAATATACTTTTTGAAGTTGGTATTGTGCTGTTTTTAGGTTTCTTCGCAGCTGTTGCAATGCGCAAGCTCGGTCAGTCGGTAATAGCAGGTTATATGGTCGTCGGGCTGGCTATCGGTCCGAAAGCTCTCGGTATTGTTAAAGACACAGGACTCCTTTCAACCCTTTCAGAGCTTGGAATAGTACTACTTATGTTTTTCCTTGGTCTTGAATTTTCTATAAATAAATTTAAAAAAATCAAAAACTCGGTTTTTTTCATCGGTACATATGAGGTAATTCTTAACCTGCTCGTGGGTTTTATTGCGGGTTCCCTTATGGGTTTCGCGCTTAAGGAAAGGCTGTTTCTGACCGGCATAATCGCTTTAAGCAGCAGCGGAGTTGTTGCAAAGCTTCTTTTTGAAATGAAGAGAACTGCGTCAAAAGAGTCGGAAATTCTCATGGGGGTAATGGTTTTTGAGGATTTTTTCGCTATTCTGATTCTTGGAATCCTTTCCAGCTTCACAGCGGCAGACAAGGTAAGTTTGCCTTTAAAGGATATAACAATTTCGATGCTAAAATCTCTCGGCTTTTATGCTGTTTTCATTATTATCGGGATTTTGTTTATCAATAAAATAATTGACCTGTTGGCAAGGATAGACTCCCAGGAGCTTTTCACAGCGCTTATGATAGGGCTCATTTTATTGACCGGCTCCCTTGCTGTTTACATGGGACTTGCGTCAGCTGCAGGCGCGTTTTTAATGGGTATGCTTATTGTAAGCTATGACGTTGAAGAACGTCTGCACCGTACTGTATCAGCCTTTAAAGATATTTTTATGCTAATATTCTTTATATCCTTCGGAACCCTCCTTGATATAAGGCAGATTCCTGGAACCCTGCCTATGATACTTATTATTGTCCCGCTTACCATCGTTTCAGAAATATTAATATCGTCCTCCGGCGCTTTCTTCAGCGGTTTTTCTGCGTCGAGCGCGTTCACTATAGGTTCTAGTATGATTGCCAGAGGCGAATACTCCATGATTTACGCGTATCTCGGCTACAGCGCAGGCGCTATCCCAGCTAGCATCTACCAGTTTACCGGCGTCTATGTTTTCATAATGACCCTTGTAGCTCCTGTTATGATGAAAAACTCAGTAAAGTTAAAATCTTATGCTTCCCTTATTACGCCTGGGTTTCTTAAGTATGGAGCAAAGCTTGTTTCTTTGACGTTAAAACCAATACTTCTTCCCGAAGAGTCAGGTATAGCATATGAAAAAACATACATGTTTCTTACCCATTTTACAATTTATCTTGCAGTTATACTATCCATACTTTTAACGTCCATGTTGTTTAAAGGCCTTTTATTTATTCCAATAATGCTGGTTCTTATAGAATTCTTTTTGATTTACAGGCTAAGATATTTTCTTTCCATAAAAATAAAAAAGATAGAAGAACAAATCAACTATCACGAAATTCACCATGGTCCTTATAATTTAGATCGTATTGTTAAGTTCATCGCAAACCTTTTGACCGCTCTGCTTACAATAGTCGCTCTTGGCGCTGCTTTCTGGAGTTTTGGGTATATGATACTTATTGCGCTTCTTGTTTTATTTGTCTTGTATCTTCTTAGCGTATGCTGGTATGTATACAGGGCTTCTCGCAGGCAAATCAATATTTAATTATTATTTGATTTGTCTCTGTATACATCATTATTAACACTGTTCTTAACGTCATAACCCGGTAAGACTGTCTGAATTTCAGGACTGTCATCTGCTTTTATCATACCGAGAGAGCTTGCCCTTTTTATAACTTCCTCATCCGTCATTGCGCTTTTACCGTTATTTCCAGCCACATATATAACACTGATGAGGGAAGTCAATATTATGCCAATTCCGATGCCTAATACAATACTTTTTATATTAAAATTATTCATTTTATCCGCCTTTTAAATCCCAATTTCATTAAGGAACGATTAAAAAATTACTTCCGATTCTGAGCGTGTGTTCATGAGTTAAGAGCGCGTGAAAGCGAAAATTTTAGTAAAAGTTATTTTTTCAACATTCATAAAGCTTTTTTCCCCAAACCTAATATAAGCTGTATTTCACCTTTTCCCATACTGAGTTTTTTTGCTATCTCCGTTTCACCAAGACCGCTTTGAGATAATTTAATGACTTCTCCGCATCTTCCGTTTGCTGAAATTGACTTAACCTTTGATTTCGCGTTCTTTTCCGTATTTATTTCTTCAGTGAAGTTTTTTAATTGCATTGCCTGAATTCCAATAACCTCACGGACATTTTCCTTTACCTTGTTCTCATTTATATATTTCTTAGCTTCGTTAATTTCCGCAGTCAACGAGTTTATTTCTTTGATCTTCTCATCAACCAAATCTGATACGGACTTCAATTCGCTGTTCTTCACTTCCATTTCATCCGCTATGTACCCGGATAACTTATTTAACTCATCCAACATTTCTTCCGCGTCTTTCATTATACTTAAAAGTTCGGCTTTTTTATCATCTACGCCTTTTGTGTAATCAAATGTTTTCTTTCTGTCATAAAGTATCCAAATAAAAGATATTATGATAAGAACTATTCCGATAAAAATTACGCTTATATAAAACTGAATCATATTCCCTCCCCCTCGCTCTCACACAAAATCAAACTAAAATTCATTTATATATTTGAAATGAACATTTTTAATGTAAAATCTTTTTCGCAACTTATATATATAAAAAGCACTATTAATCTTACATTTGACGGAGCAAAATAACGAACGCTTTAACGTTATTTTGTGATAGGCAAATGTAAAAGATTAATTGCTTTTTATATAGCTTGAAAATATAATCTCTAATAAGCAATCTATAACCTAACATCAATAACGCTATCGTTTTTTGCCCGTTTATTTTTATCTTTGTTTTTATCTTTATCCTTTTTATTTCCCCTGTCTTTCTCCTGCTTGTCCTTTATTTTTGGCCCAACCGCATTCTCCTGAGCATGAACAGTTTTAACTTCGCTTTCCGACTTATGCTTCATTGAAGACGCAGTCTCCTGCTGCATTCCAAGATTCTTTTGTTGTCCGTCCTGAACTGTTTTTGAGATTTCTCCTGTTTTCGGTATCATTACCTGAAAATCAATGGGCTTTATTGACATAACACCACTCCTTTTAAGGCTTTTCTGCCTTATCTGTCAAAAGCTCCAACTCTTATATCCGCGCCATCTCTATATAAGGTACAATGCTGAAGGTTTTCTTTTATATACATAACACAGGTTCCGATTGCAACCTTTGTTCCGATATTGATGATTGACGAAGCCTTAATCTTTCCTGTAGATTCCTGTTGAAGATGTTCATCTAGATGAGCAATTTCAACTTTAATTTCTTCCATCCTGTTCGAAAGATATACTTTTGTCCTGATGCTTTTTACAAGGATCTCCTGTTTTTCGGGAGTTAATGCCCCTGCGCTTTCAAGCTTCTTTAAAATAGCAATGGCTTGTTCAGATTTTTTCAAATCGCTTTCAACATTAACAACTTCTTCCTTCAAGGCTTTATAACGTTCTCTGAGAGTTGGATCAACACCTACTTCCAGCTCGGTAACTGTCGCCATAGGGGAACCAATAACCTTAGCTGTAATTAACTTTCCAACCTTGCATATACCT
>JAUZPS010000302.1 GCA_030705945.1 Bacillota bacterium | reverse complement strand
TTTTTGTATTAAATAAGCGATTTTTATTTTATCCATAGCAGCTCCTTTACAAATTTATGATTAAATATCTTCGATTAAGTATTTCATTACTATGCTTAATTTAAGCTTCTACCTTTTGCGTTGTAAGTTCTATTTTCCAATCTCGTCCTTTATCATCAGTTATGTCAATATTTTTTCCAATATCTATATCAAATTCATATAAGTTATTATAAAAAGTTATATATCCTCCATTAGAAAAGTATGCCTTATTTATTGTAAAATTTCTGTCTAATACGCCTCCACTCACCATTATTTCGGCTTTGACTTTATAATTCTTACTTTTTGAATTGTCAGGAAACATATTTACATAATATATCTCACTATATTTTTCTTTCTCAAAAACACTTCCAATTTGAGTGTTTCCGAAAACGTATAGTACTCCTCCATAAATAATACCAACTATTGTTATTACAATGAACACTTTTTGATATTTTTTATTACTTTAGTCTCATTACTATCTATAAATATGTTTTTAAGCCTCGGTAAAAAGTCATTTCTATTTTTGAATGTATAATTAAAAATAAGTCTCAGTAATTGGTAAATGTATGATATTAATAAAAACCCGCAAAAATAAGTACAAAGATTTAGAACCGCTTTTATAATTTGAATCATAATATATCTCCAAACATAAATATACTTCATAAACTTCATATATACTTAGTATAAGTAAAGAATGGTAAATATGTCAATTTAAAAGGAATTAAATTTTAAAGTTCTTTAAGATAATCCTTTTGCTATAAATTTTTGAGTTTCTTACTAAACTAATAATCTTCATTATCAAAAATCTTTGCTAAGCGTTTTTGACAAATTAACGATTTATACTTGATAAAACTCCTTGATCTTCCTACAAAAATAAATATTGTTAAAATAATTAACATTATTGGAATGACTAAGTTAATAATGCTCCCATAAAGTGGTTCATTATATATTGGCAAAGAACCAAATAAAAAAGCAGTTAACAAATTTAAAACAGTTATAAAACCTTTTACTGCACTATGCCCCCTATATAAAGCCCAAAATGCAAGAAAATATATAATAGGCGCAATAATTGATATCAAAGGCACTGTTAAACTAATCAAAGACATATTAATAATTGCAATAACTATAAACTCAACCTTACCTGTCAAAACCCTGTTATTCATCAGATTGCTCCCATTAAATTATAAAATTAAGATATACCAAAAAAGCCTCTCAACTGAGCAGCCTCTCATACCAACACATTTTTACAGTATAATTATACCATGGCTTATTTCTCAAGTCTATTTCAGCATTTTTAACACTTTACACTATAAAATCTGCAAATATTGTATGATACTAAATAATTTATTATTTATAAATCTTACCTTATGAGCTTTTATCTAAAATTACAACACTATCCTTATCATCTTTGTTTACTTCAATCACTTTGTTACTTTTATAAACCGTGATTCTTAATTTACTTCGTTTATTTAATAGATTCATATGATTTATGTATGGCCCATACTTTTCTGTTCCGATCTGAATCACACTGTCAAGATGTTCTAATATCCCATTAACATCCGCTATTGTTTTACTTTCACCAAATTTAAAATCATAATCACCAGTCTCCTCAGCATAGCTATACAAAGCACACATTATATATGATGTTAAATTAGAATCAGAAAATTCCTCGCCTAGATGTTGAGCTTGTTCTTTATTATTAAGATATGATAAAGCTATAATAAATATCGCTGCAAACACTAAAGGGATAAAAGATAAACGTATTTTTTTCATTAATACACCCCTAAAATTATGTTCAAATTTCTTGTTCCTTTTTTAGCTCTTTATTTTGATCTGAAATATCTAATAGTAGATAGTGAAATAATACTCCCACATAAAATTGTAATAGTACAGAAAAAACCATATACAATATCTTCTATCATTTCATAATTCATATTATTAGCCTGATAAAGCATACTTTTATCATCAAAGTAACAAATAAATGTAATTATTAATCCAAAAAAACTAAAAATTATTACAAAAGCTACTTCAAAAAGAAAAATTGGCTTATATATCTTTATAAATAGGATCGAACTTATTAATAGTAATGAAATAATTATAAACGGCAATGCATTTATTATTATAACAACATAATTATTTAAAAATCTATATTCATTACAACATTCATATCCTATGAAAGCCTCTTTAAAATAAAATAAAAGAAATATAATAATCCATAGCAATAGAAATATTGGTATTATATAAGGTTTTATTCTTTGACATATCATTCTATTACAATTATCCTCCTTTGAGTATGACTCATTCTCTTTAAATCAAAAAAGCCACTCAACTGAGCAGCTTACATTTATAAGCAAATTATACCACGGCTTATTTTTCATGTCTATTTCAATGTGTTTTCAAACTAGTCATGTAGCCCTTTCCAGAATTGCTTATAAGGATTCTTTTACACATTCTTTACCTATATTAACCACCATGCTGTACATTTAAATAACCGCTGTGGTTAGCATCCATCTCCTTTTTCTTAAGATTGAATTGAACTTATTTTATAGTTTTCTTTGCTATTATATATTTATATAATCGTTCACTTTAAAATCTATAAGATGAGTATATATTGGCATTGTAGACATTCTTTGATTGTTATGCATTTCATAATTTGATTCTAATTTTTCAAATGGGTCTATCTTCTTTTCTGATTTAGTTTTATCAACACACGCCCTATTATTGCCTTTATATAGTTCTCCTATATAGCTTCCGTTTTGAGAAAAAATCTCATTATCTTTAAACTTACCAATTATTTTACCGTCCCCATTCCATAAAAAACCTTTATCTTTATATCCGATACAAGTACCATTCCAGTTCCAAATCCACTGTAAATCATCCACTAACTTATAATATTTTCTAATCGAATTAATCTGAGGCGATAACAGCAAAATGCTACCAAAAAGCAAAAAATATAACATCATTATATTATTAATTAATTTACCAAATAAACTAGCATTAAATTGTATAAGCTGCATAACGTGTACTGCATAAAAATCAAGTAATGATGCTGCTAAAGATAAAATGATTAAGGTGACTCTTGCAGCTAAACTTCCTTTTTTTACTGCTTTTAGAAGAGCAACAGTGATAACGGTTCCAATTCCCAAAGTTATTAACCTAGATATTCCTTCTGCTAAACCATATAAGATAAAATATGCAAGTACTGTTATTACACTAAACCCAATATAAGTATATATCATTATATCTATAATTTTTTCACCTTTATTTACCTTATCATGCAATCTTTATCATCTTCTTTACGATTATTTATAATCAAAAAATCACTCAAGTGAGCAGCTTCCTATGCAAACATCTTTTGACAGTACAATTATACCATGGTTTATTTTTCATGTCTATTTCAACATTTTTTCAAATTTATGAAGTACCTTCCCCAGCACTATTCCCATAACTTACTTGCGTAGAATTATTTCGCCTGTTCTTTAGCCATAGAAATCCCCCTTTACTTTTAGGCAGTAAAAAGCTGCTGTTGTTCAGCGGTTATATCACTTATGTTTTATTATATTATTATAAATGAAATTAAACAGTCAAGGACATTTATTTTCCTCAGTCCTTAATACACAACCATAGTCCTGATTTTTATTAGTGAGGATTCGGTATTTCCTTTGCCTAAATATTCAATCTCAATTTTAATCATAGGAATTAACTCTTTCTATATCTTTGAATATTCAATTTTGCAAAACACTTGTCCAAATTCCGGTTAAAAAATTTTAAGTTTTGTTAATAGTCAATGTACATTTGCACCCATAGAGCCTGCCAATTGTATCTTCAAGGGACTTTAATCTTCTATCGTTTTCTTCTTTTGTAAGTTGAGGCTCGAATATGCGCACAAGAGTGTTGCCTATTTTCAATTCATGAGTTAACTTTTTCTCTACTTCTTTTTTATTTTCCATAAAACCACTCCTTTCTATAGCTTATTTATATAAGTGGATGTCCTATGACTTTTCTACACGAGCGTGCAAAAATGCATGTGATTCTTTTTTTAACATATTTATCTTACCAGTAACATTATGTCACCATCAGGTTAAACCCCAACGTTATTTGATAAGAATTAAACCGCCCACAAATCCATATTATCTAAAGTAAAGTATATTAATGTCTCTAATATTTAGTTTAAGGAGCGTGTTTTTATTGGAAAATTACTGTATCTATTTAAGAAAATCCAGAGCCGATGAAGAAATAGAAAAAGCGCTCGGTGAAGGCGAAACCCTAGCAAGGCATAGAAAAACATTGCTAGGGTTTGCTAAAAAGATGGAATTCAATATTGTTAAAATTCATGAAGAGCTTGTTTCCGGGGAAAGTCTTTTATATCGTCCAGCTATGTTGGAACTGCTTAAAGAGGTTGAGCACAAATTATATGCTGGTGTAATAGTAATTGACCAGCAAAGGTTAGGTCGTGGAGACATGGAAGAGCAAGGAATCATCCTGAAAACGTTTAAAAAGGCAAAAACAAAGATTATAACTCCAGACAAGACATATGACCTTAATAATGAATTCGATGAAGAATACAGTGAATTTGAAGCGTTTATGAGCCGTAAAGAATATAAAATGATAAATAAAAGACTTCAAAGAGGAGTTTTGTCATCAGTTAAAGAGGGAAACTATCTTGCGCCTCGACCGCCTTATGGATACCTCATAAAAGAAGATAAGCATAATAGAACGCTTGAGCCTCACCCTGAGCAATCTGAAATTATCAAACTAATCTTTGATTGGTATGTTAATGATAAAGTTGGTTTTAATAATATCGCAAATAATCTTAATGCTATGGGGTTAAAAACTTTAAATAATAAAGCATGGACTACCGGCGCTATTTCCTTTATAATTAAAAATCCTGTTTACACGGGTAAAATTACATGGAAAAGAGTTGTTACTCTTAGATCAACAACTCCAGGTAAATTACATAAAACAAGAACACGTCCGGAAACAGATTGGATTGTTGCTGAAGGTAAGCACGAAGCAATTATAGATGCATATACCTTTGAGAAAGCGCAGGTTATAAATAAAAGTAAGTATATTCCTCCTGTTAAACCTCACAATAAGCTGAGTAATTGTTTAGCCGGTCTGATTGTGTGTGGAGTATGCGGTTATAAAATGAAGTACAGGCCTTATTCAAAAGCTGAATCCCACATCTTATGTGAAAGGAAATGCGGAAACAAAAGCAGTAAATATAAGCACATTGAAACTAGAATTATTAAGTACCTCGAAGACTATTCCAATAAAATAAGCGCCAATTTGGACTTGAATACTAATTCAGATATTGAAAAAACAATTGAAGCATTAAATTTAAATTTAAAATCGTTGGATAAAGAATTAAAAGATTTAAGCGCGCAAAGAGAGAAGCTCCATGATTTGCTTGAACGTGGGATATATGATATAGATACCTTCCTTGAACGGTCAAAAAATATATCCGACAGATTACTTTCAACTAATGAAGCAATAAAAAATACCAATGAAAAAATAGAACACGAAAAGGCAAAATCAAATATAGAGGTCAACCTGTTGGGCAAAATAAGAAACATTGTTGCTATCTATTATGATTTGGATGATCCAATTAAAAAGAATACTTTATTGAAAGAGGTTATTGAAAAGGCTATATATATTAAGACTAAAGGGCAAAAAGAGGATGACTTTATGCTTGATATTCACGTCAATTTAGATATGTCCATCATATAGCGTACCGCTCATTAAACCAAGTTTCAATTCCTACCATATCATTATCCTTAACGCTATCATACCTTCCATCAGCCGTCAGAACCCTTATCCCATATTCGTCCAGAAAGTCCAAAAACAATAAGGTTTTCGCATTATTTCTTCCAAGTCTTGAAAGATCTTTTAAAAGTAAAATATCAATGCTTTTTGATTTCACGTCCTGTTCTAACTTTTTCAACCCTTCTCTCTCAAAACCAGTGCCAGAAACATTATCGTCAACATATATCCCCGTTACTTCACCCATACTGTTCTGCTTGACATAATCAATCAGCAAATCCCTCTGGGTTTCTATTGTTTCATAGTTTTCTTCATTATCATCCCTGCT
>JAUZPS010000301.1 GCA_030705945.1 Bacillota bacterium | reverse complement strand
CGTTATGATAATATGGCTGCAAGAATATTGATGATGTGGGAAAGTTGAGTAAATAATGTAAAAGCTTAATAGATTTAATCCAGTTAGCAGTTGCGAGATGGTAAAATGAGAGACATTTCGCAGCTGTTTTTCTTTAAATATAAAAATATTTAAAAAAATTAAAACTTTTATAAGACATTTCTTAAATTTACTCGTAATTATTAATAGAAATGATAAATGATTCTGAGGTTATCAGAACTTACAATTAATTGTATCAATAAATAGATGGTATAAGCGATAATATGAGGAGGAGAACAAATAATGGTTAAAAAACTATGCCGTTCTAGAAAAAACAAGGTAATATCAGGAGTATGCGGAGGTATTGGCGAGTACTTTTCAACTGATCCCACAATTGTAAGACTGGTATGGGGGGCAGCAATATTCTTAGGGGGAACCGGGTTTTTAGCATATATTGTAGCTATGTTCATAATGCCGAAATGTGAATCGGATGATTATAATCAATTCAGTAGCGCTAACAATGAATTTGACATTTCATCAGACAAGGAATTCTATAAGGATTTTGATAAAAAATTTGATAATCGGGAATTTGATGATACAGGATATAAAAGTCACAAACCGGATAAAAAACTGTTTGGGCTAATATTGGTTGCGTTAGGAGCTTTTTTCCTTGCAAGACAGTATCTTAGCTTTATAAGTGATAAGGTAATGTTTCCTGCCCTGCTTATCATATTTGGATTGATATTTATTTTTAAAAGCGGGAGGAGATTTTTATGAATAGAAGGCATTTGAGATTGGGTATTTTACTTCTTTTAATAGGAGTAGCATGGATGCTGGTCAATTTTAAGGTTATTGGTTATATGAATATTACAGCTCTTATAGCCTCAGTAATTAAGTTTCTGCCATTAATACTTATTGTAATTGGAATAAATATGTTCTTTAAGAATAATTCAATTGTTAAAGCTATTTCATGGATTCTGTACTTTGTGATAATAATCTCTTACAGCATAATGGCAAATCCAAAGATTGGCATCAACGGCGCGGATTTTAATATCAATCTAGGTAATGATAACTCGCTAAAATACGTGACATATAGTGAAAAGTTGAATAACGAGACAAAGAACGGAGAAGCGAATATTTCACTTGGAGCGGTTAAAATAGATTTAAACAGCGACACAGAAGATCTTCTTTATTCAAAGGTTCCATCAAATATAAAGCTTAAGAAGGTGGATTATTCTGATGGTTATACAGATGCTAAAATTAAGTTCGATAAACAGAGTTACTTTGATTTCGGGTCAGGAAACAAAAGTTGCGTCTTTAAATTAAATAAAAATATTCTTTGGGATATGAATTTAAATACCGGAGCAGTAAATGGTACTTTAGACATGAAGGATATGAAAATAAAAAGTCTGGATTTAAGCTTAGGAGCAGGTAATATGGATATAATATTCGGAGCTAAGCATGATGATACAAAGGTCAAGATAAACGCGGGAGCTTCAAATCTAAATATCACAGCGCCAAAATCATCCGGAATAAGAGTCAAATTACAGGGAGGCTTAAATCATACCAATCTTGATAAACTGGACTTTGATAAGCATGGCGATGTTTACGAATCAAACAACTACGAAAAAGCGGAGTGTAAGATAGATATGGAAATAGATATGGGAGTTTCCGGGTTGAATTTATATTTATCTGAATAGAATATATCGATTAAAAAATATTTATAGGAAATTTCAGAGATATACTTATGGCAAGACTTTACATCCTGCCATAAGTTTTTTTAATTATTTTGTTAAAAGTGTGGCAATCTTCGCTAATATTTATTAAAATAATATTTATACTAATTTTATATGTAATAAATAACTTTCAAAGTCGATATACAGTATGTATTAAAAGATTGAGGATAAACTTTTTGGTTAATTTAAATATAGTTAAAAGTGATTAATCTTTTACATTTATCTATCGCAAAATATCGTTGTAATCGTTCGCTATTTTGCTCTGTCAAATGCAAGATTAATAGCACTTTTAATATATATATATTGAGGAAAAGTCTAAATTTAGCCGATTGTAAGATACATAATACCGAACTGAAATCAGTTTTATATTGTGAACTGAGCTGCGTCTAAATAGCCACTCATGGCTTCTAAGACGCGTAATTTAGAATATTGAATCATTAAGCCAAGCGAACGGATATAAAACGTTACAGTTTGACATCTATAGAATACAGGAGGAACAAAAATGAGTGATAACAACACCATAGCTTATTCAAATTTTATTCAGGATATTATTACTGATGACTTAAAAACAAATAAAAATGATGGGAGAGTAAATACAAGATTCCCGCCAGAGCCAAATGGCTATTTGCACATTGGTCACGCAAAATCTATTTGCCTCAATTTTGGGCTTGCCATTCAAAATAAAGGAATCTGCAACTTGAGATTTGATGACACCAACCCCGCAAAAGAGGATGTAGAATATGTAGATTCAATTAAGGAAGATGTAAAGTGGCTTGGCTTTAGTTGGGATGATAGGATGTATTACGCGTCTAATTATTTTACTAAGATTTATGAATATGCGATACAATTTATCAAGCTTGGAAAAGCATATGTATGCGATTTAACTGCCGACCAGATAAGGGAATACAGGGGTACGCTTACAGAGCCGGGTAAAGAAAGCCCATTCAGAAACCGCTCTGTCGAAGAAAACCTGGATCTGTTTGAAAGGATGAAAGCTGGGGAGTTTAAAGACGGCAGCCGTGTATTAAGAGCTAAGATTGATATGTCATCGCCAAACCTTAATATGAGAGATCCTGTCATGTATAGAATTTTGCGTGCTACGCATCACAGGTCAGGTGATGATTGGTGTATTTACCCGATGTACGATTATGCTCATCCTATTTCAGATGCCTTGGAAGGGATAACTCATTCAATTTGCACCCTTGAATTTGAAGATCATAGACCATTGTATGACTGGTTTTTGGAAGTTCTGGATTTTAAATCGAGACCCAGGCAGATAGAATTTGCAAGGTTAAACATTACCTATACTGTAATGAGCAAAAGAAAACTCCTAGAACTTGTTAAGAAAGCTTATGTTTCAGGTTGGGATGATCCAAGAATGCCAACTATATCAGGTATGAGAAGGCGTGGATATACTCCGGAAGCAATAAGGGATTTCTGCGAGAGGATCGGCGTGGCAAAAACCAGCAGCACTGTTGATGTAGCGCTTCTTGAGCATTGCATCAGGGAAGATCTTAACGCGAGAGCTCAAAGAGTTATGGCGGTTCTAAGACCAATAAAAGTTGTAATTGAGAATTATCCAGAAGGACAGGTTGAATGGTTTGATGCAGAAAACAATCCGGAAGATCCCAATTCAGGTTCTAGAAAGGTTCCATTCTCAAAGGTTGTATATATTGACCAGGAAGATTTTTGTGAAAATCCGCCTAAAAAATATTTCAGACTTTTTCCTGGGTCAGAAGTCAGGCTCAAGCATGCTTACTTTATAAAGTGTCAAAGCGTTGTAAAAGATGACAAAACAGGACAAATTATAGAGCTTCGCTGCACATATGATCCTGAGTCTAGGGGAGGGAATTCTCCCGATGGCAGGAAGATTAAGGGCACGCTGCAGTGGGTTTCTGCTGAGCATGCTGTTGACGCGGAAGTACGTCTTTACGACAGCCTTTTTACCTGTCCAAATCCTGATGATAGCGATAGCGGTGACTATAAGGATAATCTAAATCCAAAGTCATTGGAGGTATTACAAGGCTGCAAGCTAGAACCGGAATTAAAAAACGCAAAAGCGGGAGACAGATTCCAATTCATCCGCACAGGCTATTTTTGTGTTGATTCTGTCGATTCAAAGGAAGATAAACTTGTGTTTAATAGAATCGTTGCTCTTAAAGACTCATGGGCAAAAGTTCAAAAAGATTAAACTTTAGGTAGTATCAAAAAAACTTAGCAACTGGGTGTTTCAAAAGATTGATATAATGGGTTTTCATCATACAAAACTTGAACAAAGAATTTTTTGAAACGCTCTAAGCATTATCTCAGGGCGCCTTGCCGGAAACTATCTGTGTCTTTGTTTCTTGCAAGGCGCCCTGTTAACAATTGTTCAATTGAAAATTAATTTTATTAAATGACATACAGATAATCAAATGTAAAGTTAGTTTTATATTATATAAATTGCGGAAAAGACTTTACATTAAAAATGCAGTTAATACGTCTGCATTTTATTATCAAAGCTGAACAGTTGTGAAGTAATGAAATATTAAAATAAATAATTATGCTTGACAAAGATAAGGCGAGTATGTATAATAACCTTTGCAGGTTAGATTTGCGGGTTTAACTCAGCGGTAGAGTGTCACCTTGCCAAGGTGAAAGTCGCGAGTTCAAATCTCGTAACCCGCTCCAGAAAGAGTTCAATTTTGTATTGGACTCTAATAATATGCGGGTGTAGTTCAATGGTAGAACATCAGCCTTCCAAGCTGATTGCGTGGGTTCGATTCCCATCACCCGCTCCATATCTACTCGTAGCTCAGCTGGATAGAGCAACGGACTTCTAATCCGTTGGCCGGAGGTTCGAATCCTCTCGGGTAGACCAAAAGTATCAAACCTTTCGGGGTTTGGTACTTTTTATTTTATCTTCCAAAAGCGACACTTTAGCGACAGTTTATTGTTTGGGAGACACAGCAAAGAAGCGGGGGGACGGTTCTCTTACTTCTCTTTAATGAATATGGTATAATGGAAGAAAATTGAAGGAGGTGTGATCGTAATGCCGCGAAGAGCCAGAGAAAAGAGTGAGTCAGGTATATACCATATAATACTAAGAGGTGCCAACAGACAAGAGATTTTTCATGATGATGAGGATCATATGAAGTTTCTTGAAACTATATTTAAATACAAATGCAAAGCTGAGGCAGAAGTTTATGGATGGTGTCTGATGAGTAATCATGTTCATTTCCTGTTAAAAGAAGGTGAAGAGGAGCTTTCAATTACTATGAAACGTATAGGAGTAAGCTATGCATGGTATTATAACTGGAAATACAATACTACAGGACATTTGTTTCAGGATAGATACTTGAGTGAAAATATAAATAGTGAAGAGTACCTTTTAACAGCAGTTAGGTATATTCATCAAAATCCTGTAAAAGCGGGTCTTGTAAGTAATGCTGCCAATTGGAATTGGAGCAGTTATCAAGGCTATTTAGGTAAGTATATATATCCTCAAGGATTGCTAAATAAAGAATTGGTACTTGGTATATTTTCAAAAGATCCAATGGCTGCAATAACTCGCTTTAAGATTTTCAATGAAGAGATAAATAATGTGAAGCATTTAGACGATCACGTTAAAAGAAGGCTAACTGATCATGAGGCAAAGGAAGAAATTCTAAAAGTTATTACATCAGACGAAATAATCCATATGAAGAGTTTAGCAAAGCAAGAAAGAGACAAATTGTTGGGGAAGATCAGAAGAATTGAAGGACTGACACAGCGTCAGGCTGCAAGAATTTTAGGAATATCACCTAATCTGATTTTTAAATCATAGGAAGCAGGAGAACCGTCCCTTTGCTTCGAAGTTTAGTCGATGTTAATGAACCGGCTTGAATAGTATGTATCTTTCATCTTTATAAAGCTCTTTAAAATCAATGTCATGCAAAAGGTAGGTTTCCATGAGACTATCCTTTGGAACCAGCAGATGCGTAAAGCCGTATTTTTGGATAAAGTCCTTGTAATAGAACTTCCCGGACAGCAGATCCAAATAATCCTTCATGATGTCTTCTTTGCCGTTTACAGATTTAAAAAATACTTCAGCCCTTGGGTCGATAAAGGTCCGAACTCCTTCAAATTCAAGATAGGCGCCCGAATTAAAATCATTAAAAAGCCTGATCTTATCGATGTCCAGATTGGCCTTCATATATTTAACCGCTTTTACAGGAACTGAGCCGCTGCTTAAGTTTGTAGAAATTGATGCTGTTTTCAAACCTGTCATAAGGCAAATTACGGCAATAATCAAAAAAGTTTTGGTCAGCTTTGATCTATTTGTTTCTTCATGTGCAGAACCGGATTGAATTCTAAAATCTCTGTAGCAGTAACACAAGAACGGGTAGGAAAGCCCAATGAACAGCAGGAGATT
>JAUZPS010000300.1 GCA_030705945.1 Bacillota bacterium | reverse complement strand
GTTGAACGCGACATACATTATAAGAGGCATCATGCATATTATCAAAAAGGTAGTATAAAGTAAAACTCTTTTTAGCATTTCTTTCTTCATGATTTCTTTCCAATAAATAATGGCAACTATAATTGAACCAAAAATAATACCATATAGATATTGCTTCCCCATAACGGAGCTGTCTACGGCAAATGCTGCAAAAAGCGCGCCCAACACCAGTCGGACTTTAGACTTCATATGAAAGCCGGTATATGTAAAATAGAAGGAAGCCATAATCATTGGAGCCGCTATTGCGTATCTATGACCGGCATATGTATGCATAAAGCGCAAAGGTAAAAAGTTAAATACAATTGCGGTAACAATTGTTACATATTTGTTTTTAAAGAGTCTTTCTGCTAATAATGTTGTAAAAATGAAAGTAATATATCCCAAAACTGTTAACGCAATATTAAAAATCAATAGATTGTATCCGAACAGTTTAAAGAAGAAGGTTATGAAATAGTGGAAAACAACCTCTCTTGATATATAACCAACCTGATCAAAGAATGCTGCTTGAAATGGCTGACCTGAAAAAATATATTTTTTGGAGAAGTATATATCCCACGCGCCATCATCGAATAATCCTTTATCATTCCATGGCAAATTGTGATAATTCCACAGATGACTGACAAAGAATAATACGGTCAGAGTAATATAAAACCATAGTCTTTTACTTTTTATGAAAGACAAATCTTTTTTAAAGCCTTTAAACTCTATGGCATATGAAAAAATAAAAACAACGCTGATTATCCATGCCAGCCAGGTAAAAGGATTTCCCGGAGCCGCTCCTGTATAGTGAAGGGCTGTGCTTACAAGGCAGATAACAGAAAAAATTATAGCCATTAAAAGCCAAGTTCTTTTTACAGAATTGTAATCGCTTAATCCAGGTTTAATACTCTTAATCAACATAGTCACGTTCCTTTATAATAATTTTTATTATTCACTTAGTTTTAAACTTCGTTATCTATAAAATATGAAACAATTATAGTACCTTAAAGACAATAGCTATGATACAATTTTATATTGGGGAACAACTTCCACATCCTTATTTAAAGCTAGCCATACAGGTGATATTTTACCTGTATAACTTAGTACCTTTTCCATATCTTCATCAGTTATATCACTTGATTTTACAGTAATTTCAAAAGAAATCTTCTTGAGGAATAACGGTTGATCATTTTTTGTACCTATAACTTTCATTGTATATCCAGAAATATCTTTTCCAATTTTCCTTAATAAGCCAACAACTGCAGTACTTACACAACCTGCAAAACTCATCAGCAACAATTCAAGTCCTCTGTAGCCTTGTCCGTCCCCTAACGGCGGTAAATAATCTAAGGTTAACGGGCGATCCGGATTAGTTTCCGATACACATGTAAATTGAACCTTTTGATTGATTAAATTCAAGGATACTTCTAATTGTCCATTATTCATTGTCTTTCCCCCTTGTTATTTTGTATTTATGTATATTTTGTTGATGTAAATTGACCTCCGACTTTAAGTAAAACTTCTTTATTATAGATCGGATAAATTTAAGTTCTCCTTTACTAGGTATTCACGCCACCTTAAAGTTAAAGTTTTTTTATATTTATTATACATATTATTACTCATAAAATCATCAGTAGATTTTGAAAACACCCCATTATTTACAAATTTGTTTGGAAGGTACAGCATTTATAGATAAGAAAGACCATTTAATATTTGATTCTTTTACTTTTGCGTTAATATTAAAAGTCAATAATCATATTACTTCTCACATAATGTAAGTTAGTATATAATTAAGTTAGGCAGTATCAGAAAAACTTAGCAACTGGTCGTTTCAAAAACTCGATATAATGAGTTTTCATCATACAAAACTTGAACAGGGAATTTCTTGAAACGCCCTTAGTTAACAAATAAGTTATCAATATATTAATAATATTGCATTGGTACTCGGAACAAACTTGCAACATATTTCAAAGATAAAATAAATAAATTTAACCGAGGAGGGGTATGTATGTTTAAAAAGTTAGCAATGCTGATCTTCATGTTACTGATTTGGACAATCATTAGCGCAACAAGTTACGGTTTTGGAGCAGAGATACTTCAAAGGACAGACTTCACTGACGGACTGAATTTCCCATGGAGATTATTGGAGAATGAATCAAACTACGCGTATTCGTATGTGGAAAATAATAATTTCGTAACGCATATGGATAATAAAGGCTTCAACAGATGGGATATACAGGTTGTACATAATGATTTGTCCATTTATGAGGGAAGAACATATACTGTAGAATTCAAACTTACCGCTACAAAAGACTGCAAGATATACGCTAAAATAGGTGATAGAGCAGATCCGTATTATGAGGACTGGAATAATAACTGGTCTCCATTTGCAGTTAAAGCAGATAAACCGCTTGAAGTTAGCGCCACCTTTAACGCAAAGCGAACCTCCAAAGATGTACAGTTCTGCTTCTACCTTGGCGGTGAGTTGGCAGGCTCGTTGCCATATGATATTAAATTCTCTTCGATGTCACTTATTGACGGTGGAATTGATCCCATAATGTCACCAACGCCCATAGTTACCCCCCTACCGGATATAAGGGTAAACCAGTTGGGATATTATCCTGACTCGGTTAAAAAAGCAACCATAAAAACAGACCTTGATTCTGCTTTGGATTGGCAGCTGAAAAATAATGAAGGAGAAGTAGTCGCAACAGGTAAAACTCAAGGCTTCGGATTAGATCACGCTTCTGGAGAAAAGGTCCAGATTATTGATTTTTCCAGTTACTCAACTCCTGGAACAGGGTATAAACTTGTTGCGGATAACGCTTTCAGTTTACCATTTAATATTGGGAATGACATATATTCGAAATTAAAATATGATGCCTTGAAATATTTGTACTATGCCAGAAGCGGAATTGAAATAAAAATGCCATATTGCGTCCAATCTCAATGGGCAAGGGCTGCCAGCCATACTACAGACCTTGCGGTTCTTATTCAGGGTAGAAATTATCAAGGGCCAAACACTTTAAACGCAACCGGAGGCTGGTATGATGGTGGGGATTCCAGTAAACATGTTTGCTATGAAGGTTCTGCTTTATGGAAAATACAGAACCAATATGAACTTGCTAAAGTAACGGGGAAAGATAATGTCTTTGGCGATAATACTATGAATATTCCGGAAAGCGGAAATGGAATTCCGGATATATTAGATGAATCACGTTGGGCAATGGAATGGATGCTAAATTTACAGATACCTTCAGGTTATGATAGGGCTGGAATGGAGCCTTACTTAATTGCTGATAATGAATCTGCTCTCCTTTCATTACAACCTGACTTAGGCAGGATACAAAGAGTTTATTACCCGCCGTCCACCCAGTCAACATTAACTCTAGCCTCCTGCGCTGCTCAGGCAGCCAGGCTATGGAAATCAATTGATCCAGCTTTCGCGCAAAAATGTCTGGTTTCTGCTGAAATTGCTTGGGATGCGGCGTTAAAAAATCCAGAGATCTATCAACCAGTTTCTCAAATATCTACTGCATCCTTATCATGTAATTACCTTAAAGACGAATTCTACTGGGCAGCCTGCGAACTTTATATAACAACCGGAAAGAATGTATATCTTGATTATATAAAAAATTCAAATCATTTTTGCGAGATTCCTTTAGAATTGACGGATCTTGGGAATGAAGGATTTGAAGGCAGTATTGACAGAAGTACAACAGCGGGTCTTGGTACTATTTCATTAGCGTTAAATAAAGGCGCTGAATTTCCTAAAGCAATTGAAAACATAACCAAAGCGGCTGATTTATACTTATCCGATCAAACTAAGCATGGGTATTCAGCGCCTTTATCGGAAAAAAGTTATATTTCTGCAATAAATGGCTTCTTTGGTGAAGTCAGCGGATATCCCTATGAGTCAAATCTTTTAGGCTCTAACAATACTATTATTATGGCGTACGCATATTCTTTAACTGGAGATAAAAAATACTCAAATGGCGTGGATGAATTCATGGATTACCTTTTAGGCAGAAATCCCCTAGTAAAAAGTTATATAACAGGTTATGGCGCTAACCCTGTAGAAAATCCCAATCATAAATTGTTTGCTTATCAGGATGACCACAGTCTGCCGAAAGCCCCAGCAGGATTTCTGGTTAGCGGACCATCCGCAGAGCTTAATTCTATACGACATTGGGCTATAGATAACCCTTATCATATGCCTGCTCAGAAAAGTTATGATGATTACTACTACGATTGGGTTACAAACGAAGTAAACGTTGATATAAACGCATCACTTGCATGGCTAGCTGCCTTTGCAGAAACTAAAGGTCTTATTCCGATAAATATTGAAACCCCAGTTAAGACTTTTGCTGAAGATATAAACTCTGATGGATTAGTTAATATGAGTGATATTATGATTATCGCGTTATCCTTCAATACAACAAAAGATGATGAGACATTCAATGAAAAATGCGATATGAATTATGATGGAGTAATTAATATGGCTGATGTTATTGCAGTAGCAAAGAAATTCGGATGCATCGCTAAATAAAATAACAACTATATTGACCTATATAAGGAAACCGAACTGTATATTTTAATGTCAGTTCGGTTTCTTCAATTAAATATAAAAAATAAATATTAATAATAAACATCAATATAAATAATATATCAAATAAGCAATTTTATAATGATGCGCATTTAGTCATTACTTTATGTGTCTGCTCTTCCGTTCTCTAAAAAGTAGTTTTGCTCCTGTTCATCAATATATGTATCCACAAGTCTGTATCCCTTTTTCTGCAGTTCAGCAATTCTTAAGGTACATTCCATAATAGCGTTAAGGTCCTGAACATCAACGACAAGTCTTATTTGTTCACTGAATTTTTTCCCATTAGTTAAACCTTTCATTTTTATAATGCCCCCTGTAATCATTAAGGTAGTATCAAAAAAACTTAGCAATCGGTCGTTTCAAAAACTTGATATAATGGGTTTTCGTCGTAAAACTTGAACAAGGAATTTTTTGAAACGCCCTAATTAACTTAGTTATTCAGAACATTAGTTCTGTTTTATTATACCAAACAAACGTTCTGATGTAAACAACTTTTTTAAATAAGAATTATTTCCCAAAATAAAGCTTGAACCAATTCATATCAGTATATGCTCTACTAAAAGTAATAAATTGATTATTGATTAGATTAATACCGCTTTTAATTTAATTTAGAAACTCAAATGAACTCAATCATCAGTCTATTCATATAATGAATTATTATTTAAAGGAGGAGTTAATATGCAAAATCCAAATATATATCCAAACCCATTCTTTATGCCGCCTTGCTCGATGCATTGTCAAAACTTAGGAGCCCAGGCAGCTATGTACCCCTACCAGATACCGATCAGGGATTTGGTTGATCCAATGTCATTACTTCAATATACCTACCCACAAAACCTGCCTCAAGCGTTGCAACTTATTCAGGAGGGTATTGCAGGAGAACGTGAAGACCGGATGTTTTATGATTATCTTATAAGCGCCGCTCCATCAGATGATGATAAGGAAATAATTAAAGGCATAAGAGATAATGAAATTCAACACTTTGCCATGTTCAGGCAAATATACTTCCAATTGACAGGTCAACAACTTCCTGCTCCACAAGAGGTTCCTTTTACGCGTCCGGCTACATATTGCGAAGGAATCCAAAAGGCTCTGATGGGCGAACAAAGAGCAGTTCAGAAGTATAGAAAGATACTTTTCGCAATGCAAAACAGAGTTCACATCAATATGCTAACTGAAATCATCACAGATGAATTAAGACACGGAATTCTCTATAATTATTTGTATTCTAAAAACGGATGCAAAGCATAGCCTGTTTTTACCAAGTGAACTTCTTATCTTACGCTTATTCAGAAATATCATTTACTATATAAAAAGCACTATAAATCTTACTAATGACGGAGCAAAATAACGAACGCTTTAAAGTTATTTTGTGATAGGCAAATGTAAAAGATTATTTGCTTTTTATATACCTAAGGCGTTTCAAAAAATTCCTTGTTCAAGTTTTATACGATGAAACCCCATTATATCAAGTTTTTGAAACGACCAGTTAAGACATGATTGAAATATTACTTC
>JAUZPS010000030.1 GCA_030705945.1 Bacillota bacterium | reverse complement strand
GTTCTAGTTGACACTGATGGATCCGTTTATATGTATTATGGATATCAAGGTTCTTCCATGTGCCAGATGAATCCTAATGACATGTATACCATAATGCCTAATACAACCATAACAAATCTTGTTTCTACGACATCTCCATTTTACTTCTTTGAGGCATCGTCAATACGTAAAGTTGGAAATACATACTATTTCATTTATTCACCTAATAATGCAACCACCACCCTCGTTTATGCCACAAGTTCATCACCTAAAGGTCCTTTTACGTACAGAGGCACAATTATTAATAGCGGTAAAAACTATCCTGGAGCCAATGATCATGGTTCAATCTGCAATATAAACGGACAGTGGTATATCTTCTATCATAGAATGACCAACAATACTATGTATTCAAGGAAAGGTTGCGTAGAGAAAATTAATATTTTATCAGATGGGAGTATACCTGAAGTTGAGATGACTTCGATGGGACTTAGTAAATCACTCAGTCCGTATCAAAGTAATCCTGCAGATCTTTCATGTTACCTGACAGGTGGAAACTACAGCACTGAAATTAACAAAGATACTCGACCTGTAATAAATAACAAAAATAACGCGGTTATAGGATTTAAATATTTTGATTTTACAAGAACGACTACAAGCGCGCAAACAACGTTTTCTGCAAATATAAGATATGGAAAAACTGCAGGTAAAATGGAAATAAGGCTTGATAACCCAACTTCAGGTACATTAATTGGAACTCTTAATATTGGAAGTAAAACTGGAGATACCAATTGGTATACACTCACAACTGATGTTTCAAACGTTACAGGCTCTCATGCATTGTATTTCAGATTTACAGGAGCCTCAACATCAGATAATATCTGTGATATTGCTTCGTTTGAATTTAAATAATACTTAAAGTACATAATTTTTTGGAGATACTGATGCCATGATTTTAATAAAAATTCAAGAGTTTAAAAATCTCAGTTGGATTATGTGATAAGTATTACTAATCCTTACTTAAAGGGGTAGTTACAGAATCCTGACGGATGCGTAACTACCCCTTAATAAACACACTTCTGTGGTCTAATAGACTTACACAATAGCAGAACAAAAAATAGTAGATGTATTGCTAATTTCTCATATATCTAATACTATTATATTATGAGATGCTTTTTGTTCTGTTTATATTTCAGTTTTGACAAGTTTAGGTCCAAAAGTAAGGGGATGATTCAAAATGACAAAATTACAGATACTGTTTATATCTATTTTTTTAGTAGGAGCAATGTTTGTAGGATGCGCTAAAAAATCAGATAATAATAGTATATCAAAGCTGGATTTGACGAAGTCTGGAACTGAAACAAAAAAGCAAAGCGTCACAATAACTTATTTGTCTAGTCAAGACTGGGTTACAAAGGCTGAAAAACAGCTTGCCGCTAAGTTTGAAAAAGAAACTGGAATTAAAGTGGAATATCAGATAGTACCCTCAAACCAATATCTAAACCTTCTTAAGGCCAAACTGAATGCAGGCGAATGCACTGATTTATTTGGAAGTCAAAGTGGCAAGTTTGACATAGTATCTTTTCTTAATATAGAAAAGAACTGTGTAAATCTTTCTGATGAAAGTTGGGCAAAAAGAATTGATCCACTCGTAGCAGAGCAGTTGACTGTTAATGGAAAGTTGTATGGGATTACAATTTATGATGTTTCATCATGTTGGGTAATCAGTTATAATAAAAAAATATTCAATGAGCTTGGGTTAAAAGTTCCTACTAATTTTGAACAATTTAAATTAGTTTGCAAAAAGATCAAGGATTCAGGCATAATACCAATTTATGAGTGTGTATCTGACGGTTGGCATCATGTACTATGGTTTCCAGAGTTAGGTGGCAGGTTTGAAGAGGTAGATCCTGGATTGGCAGAAAAGCTGAACACCCACCACGCTTTATTTGCAGAAAATAAAACTATGCTAAAAGCTCTTAATCAACTTCAAGAGATTAATCAACTCGGATATTTTGGCCCAAACTATATGTCAAACACGTTTGCTGATACAGAAAAGAATATGGCTAGCGGCAAATACGCGATGACATTGTTCAACCAAGGGTTACCTAGACAGATAGAGAAGTTGTTTCCAGAAGTAAAGGAAGATACATTTGGTTCCTTTGTAATGCCATTAGTAGACAATCAAATACTCAATGTTAATCCAGCTGGTCCTTCAATTTTTATTTATTCTGGCTCTAAAAAAACTGAAGCAGCCAAACAATATGTTGAATATTTGGCAAGACCAGAGAATTTGCAATTTTTAATTGATAATACCGATAAGTTTAATACTTTACCGTTTAAAGGAGTGAAAGGAAAAAATGTCAAGCAAGTAAAGGAATTATATAGCATGTTTCCCAAACAGGGTGTTGTTTACCAGACTCAAATCAAGTATCTCAATCCCCAATGGATGGATATAGGTATTGATTTATCAGAAATGTTTACTGGATCTTTAAAACCAGTTGATGTTTTGAGAAATATAGACAAAAGAAGGGAAGAGGCGGCAAAAGCGGTAAAAGATCCGGCTTGGAATAATTAAAGATAGCAAAATGTAAAGTTTATACCTAAATTAAGTTCATATTTTCTGCGCCATTCAATACGTCTATCGATTTGTTTTATGTTGTTGTCATTTATAAATGTATTATAACGTTGTTTGCACTGGTTGCATTGGGATAACCACCCACCTAAATTTATACCTTTTGAGAATCCCGTAAATTTCTATATATAGCCCTCCTGTTCTTTATGGCAAATATCTTAATATCTGATGTTATATATAAAAATACATCATCTTTATTGTTATGTGTCAAAGTAGTGATTATTATATTATTTTGTTTCCACTGATTTAATATTAAAATCAAAAAAAATCGATATGAATCAAAACTTATGGAGATAGATAATAGAAAGTCAATTAATTTAAAATATAACTATGGACATATTTTATTTATATATTTTGCAATAAACATTTTACATCCATTTTTTATATTGCAAAATATATACGTTGATAGAACTAAAGGAAGATTTAATATATGAATAGGGTAATTTCATTTGTATTATTTATAGGGATGTTTATTGGTCTGTTTACTGGATGTAGGATGTTTGTTAATTCTCAAGCATATGAAATGGGAATGAAATCAACAAATACTATGGAAGTTGATTTTAATTCTAAGCCATCCAATGAGAAAATTACATTAACCTATATGACTAGCCAGAATTGGGTTACAAAAGCTGAACAGGAACTTGGCGCTAAGTTTGAAAGGGAAACGGGGATAAAAGTTAAATATCAGATTATACCTTCTGACCAATATCAAAATATTCTAATGACCAAACTCAATGTAGGTGAATGCGCAGATCTATTCGGCAGTGAGAGTGGTAAAGCTGAATTGGATTCTTTTCTTAATATAGAAAATAACGGTGTTGACTTGTCAAATGAGGAATGGGCAAAAAAAATTGATCCGATTGTTGCAGAACAATTAACTTCAAATGGTAAATTATATGGAATGCCTTTATTTGATGCATCATCTTGTTGGGAAATTGTTTACAATAAAAAAATATTCCAAAGACTTGGATTGAAAGTTCCTAGTTCATATAACGAATTCAAAAATGCTTGTAAAAAGATAATGAATGACGGTGTTACTCCTATTTATGAGTGTGTATCTGATGGCTGGCACCATGTGCTCTGGTTCCCCGAGATAGGTGGAAGATATCAGGAATTAGATCCCGGGCTATCAGACAAGCTTAATAATAATCAGACTTCTTTTGCCGCGAGCAAAACTATGTTTAAGGCTCTTAGTCAATTACAGGAACTAGTGACATTGGGTTACTTTGGTGAAAACTACCTGTCTAACACATTTGCTGATACTGAAAAGAATATGGCAAGTGGGAAATATGCAATGACTGTTTATAACCAAGGTCTGCCAAAGCAGATTGAAAAGATTTCTCCTGATACTAAAGCAGAGGACTTTGGTTTCTTTGTGATACCTTTGGTTGATAACCAGACATTAAATTTCAATCCCGCAGGTCCTTCAATATTTTTGTATTCAGGTTCCAAGCACAAAGATATAGCCAAACAATATCTTTCTTTTCTTACAAGGTCTGAAAATCTCCAGTATATTATTGATAATACAGATAGTTTCAGCGATCTTCCCTTCACTGGAGTGAAAAAAAAGTATTCTGCCGAAATAAAGAAGTTTTACAATTCCTACCCAAAACATGGAACGGTATATCAGACAAAAATAAAATTTTTCTATTCTCAGTGGATGGATATAGGTAGGGATTTATCTTCAATGTTTACAGGCCTAACCAAGCCTGAGGATGTATTGATAAACATCGACAAGAGGAGGTTTTATATGGCAAAAGCTTCAAAAGACCAATGTTGGACTGGGTCAGATCAATTTAAGTATGACTCAAATGACTGGTTAAAATAGTATAAATAACCTGTCTTATTTATGCATGTTGATTTTGAAATAATTAATGTAAATTTAAATTATTATATAAGTTGCGAAAAAGACTTTACATTAAAAATACGGTTAATGCGTATGCATTTTATTATCAAAGCTGAACTTTTCACAACTTATGAATCCTTGTATATATTTTGCAATATAAAAAATGGATGTAAAATGTTTATTGCAAAATATATACAAGGAAGAGTTCAAAATAATAATTGAAAATTAAATGATTATTCTGTTTTATTTCAGAGGGGGCTTATTATGAGAAGAAAGTCTATTTCGTGCGTTCTACTTGCAGCAATCTTGATTCTTGCTAACATCCCTATGCTGCAAAATTTGACAGTGGCAGCTGCTGCTGTTGAATACAAAGGTACAGACATTTACAACGGGTTAAGAGGGCAAAATTTTGATGATGGTTGGAAGTTCAATAAGGGCGATGCAAGTAACGGACAGAGTACTAGTTTTAATGACGGTAGTTGGTCAAATGTTACATTGCCGCATGATTGGAGCATTTTTAATTCTTTTAATCAGTATTCTGCATCAGGCAGCGGAGGTGGATACTTGGATGGAGGAATTGGATGGTATAGGAAAACATTCACAGTACCTTCTAATTTTCAAGGTAAGAAAGTATTCATAGAATTTGACGGGGCTTATATGAACAGCCAGGTTTGGATAAATGGAACTTCGCTTGGTACTCGCCCTTATGGATATTCTTCTTTTGAGTATGATTTGACACCATACCTGAACATGACTGGAAATAACGTTATTGCAGTTAAGCTCAATAACAACCAGCCTACCAGCCGTTGGTATTCTGGAAGCGGTATCTATAGAAACGTATGGTTGACTGCATTGGACCCAGTACATGTTGCGTATTGTGGTATGTTTGTTACAACACCTACAGTAAGCGCAAGTTCTGCTACTGCTAATGTCAGTACAAAGATATTAAATCAGGGAAGTTCAGCAAAATCAGTTTCATTGACAACAACTATCCTTGATGCAAGTGGTACTGAAGTAGCATCAAATAAATCAGCGGGCGTAAATGTTGCAGCAAATGCTAACAACACATTCAGTCAGAGCCTTACAGTATCTAGTCCACACTTGTGGTCCACATCTTCACCATATCTTTATACAGTAAAGACTGATGTTGTGGTTGATGGGGATGTAATTGATACTTACAAGTCTACTATGGGATTTCGTTATTTCAACTTTAGTAACACAACTGGCTTTTCACTTAATGGGGTCAATATGAAAATGAATGGCGTTTGCTTACATCATGACCTCGGCGCATTAGGCTCGGCAGTTAACTATCGCGCAATCGAAAGGGAACTTCAGATGATGAAGGATATGGGATGTAATGCTATTCGTACTTCACATAATCCTCCTGATCCAGAGTTGCTTGAGATATGTGATAGATTAGGCTTAATGGTTATGGATGAAGCATTTGACTGCTGGGAGACAGGTAAGACTTCTAATGACTATCATTTATATTTTAATAACTGGGCGCAAACCGATCTTCAAGCAATGGTAACAAGGGATCGAAACCACCCAGCAATAATGATGTATAGCGTAGGAAATGAAATTCCTTCTCCATCTACAGCCACAGCTACCAAACTTAAAAATTGGGTTAAAGATATTGATAGCACAAGACCAGTAACGTGGGGTTGCTTTGCAGTTGATATGGGCGATGCAACTCATCAGAATGTCGCAAGTGTATTTGATCTGCAAGGATACAACTATTTTCCATATATGTATGACAGCGGACATAGCTCTCATCCGGAATGGAAAATGTTTGGAAGCGAGACCAGTTCCGCTGTTAGAAGCCGTGGCATCTATAAAACTCCAACTACTACAAATATATTGTCTGGTTCTGATAACCAGTGCTCATCATATGATAACAGCGTAGTAAGTTGGGGTAATAGCGCTGAATCAGACTATAATGAAATAAATAAACGCAATTACATGTTTGGTGAATTTCTTTGGACTGGATTTGACTATATAGGAGAACCAACTCCATATGGATGGCCATCCAAGAGCTCTTATTTTGGTATAGTTGACACTTGTGGTTTCCCAAAAGATATCTATTATTTCTATCAGAGTAAATGGACTACCAAACCAATGGTGCATATTCTTCCTCATTGGAACTGGAACAGCGGAACAAGTGTTGATGTATGGGCATATAGTAACTGTGATACCGTGGAGCTGTTCCTTAATGGAACATCACTTGGCTCAAAGAGCGTTGGTACAGCTGCTCACCTTTCTTGGAAAGTAAATTGGGCTTCTGGCACATTACGCGCAAAAGGTACAAAGGGCGGTACTGTTGTATATGATGAGGTTGTCACAGCAGGCTCAGCATCAAAAGTCCAGTTAAAGCCCGACAGAACATCTATAAAGGCTGACGGCAAAGATTTAGTATATATCGAAACAGATATCACGGACAGCAACAATGTTGTAGTTCCGAATGCATCTAATGCAGTTAATTTCTCAATATCAGGTCCAGGCACAATTGTAGGCGTTGATAACGGAGACGGCGCGAGTATCGAATCGTACAAAGGAAACAGCCGTAAGGCTTTCAGTGGGAAGTGTCTGGTTATTGTACAGCCTACAAAAACCAGCGGCACAATTGTAGTATCAGCTACTTCCAATGGCTTAAGCCAGGCAAGTGTATCAATAACTTCAAGCGAAGGATCAATTATAACATCGCCGACACCCACATCCACTCAGACAACAGTTATTCCTACACCTACTCCGGTAATTTCGGATAATCTTGCATTAGGCAAGACAGCAAGCAGTGACAGTGAAGAAACAGCAAAGGGAAACATTGCATCAAACGCTAATGATGACAATGCATTAACTCGTTGGTGCGCAGCTGATGGTGGATTGAATCACTGGTTGAAGATTGATCTTGGTAACAATTATAAGCTTAAAGGTTCAGAAGTCACTTGGGAACGTGATGCAACTAATTATAAATATAAAATAGAGGTATCCTCTGATAATGTAAACTGGACTGTGGCTGTAGATAAAACAAGTACTACAAGTACAGACCAGATTCAACAGGATAACTTCACTGCTGAAAAAATTAGATATATAAGGGTAGTAGTTACCGGGCTTAGCGCTACTTCTTGGGCAAGCATTAGCGAGTTTAAGGTTTTTGGCGGCGCAGTATCAAATACCAGTGGAGTTGACCTCAATAATGACGGTGTTGTAAATATGGCAGATGTTATAATTATTGCTTCAGCTTTTAATGCAGTCAAAGGTGATGCTAAATATGTTGAAGCTTATGACCTGAACAAAGATGGCGCGATTAATATGAATGACTTAGTTATGATAGCTGCAAAATTCAATACTATTATATCAAAATAGACTTATATGTAATTCAAGGATAATACGCAATCTATGATAACAAAGTTTATCATAGATTGCCGATTTATCCGCTATCTATCAAATATAACCAACAAAATTTTAAAAAATTATAAATCAAATTTTCTTCTATAGTTTATAAAGTTTTATCATATATATAAATAAAATGATAAAAGAAGTTGTAGTTTTCCTCCTAATTTTTCCTTCCCCTCTTGATCGAGGCGGAAGGCTTTTTTTAAGATATAAATACACAATATTTAACTCAACTTTCCCACTTCAAATTAAGCAGCCATAAAAACTGCCATCAATTCAACTATATTTGGACATAGATTTGATAGACGTAACGTTATGATAATATGGCTGCAAGAATATAAATGATGTGGGAAAGTTGAGATATTTAATATAAATCATAATACATAATAATCAATTGGTTAAAAAAGTCTAAATAATATGTCTTATATATGTATGTTGGCTGTAGGGAAAATATGGTAAATTAAAATTGTAATAGTATTATTGATCTCAAACTGTAAAATTAGTTTTATTTGTTGCGCTGAACAGCCGAAAAAGGGCCTTTTCGGGTCGATTGGGCGAGCAATGAAGTGTAGCAAGACCCATCAAAGTGAACTCATATAAAACTTTACAGTTCGATATCTATAAATTTATAAAATGTTTCAAATATAAAAAAATTGATTTGGAGGGAAAATGAATGAGGAAAATAATGAAAAGAAGTTGGGTATCTATTATTTTATTAGTATTATTGATTATGCTTCAAGAGACCGTATATGCTGCTTCATTTATGGATTATTTTACATCAACCCCTATAATCGAGCCGCTATCATCTTCATGTTGGGGCGCTCCTGATGTAGGCCCGCGAGATCAGTCAAACGGTTTGGAGGACAGAACCATGTCGAAGTATTGCTATTGGGATGGAGGTATCATAAAAGGACCTGATGGCAAGTATCATATGTTTGCCAGCCGATGGGATCAGAGCGCTGGTCACAACGGATGGTTTGGCTCAGTGGCTGTTCATGCGACGAGTTCCAACCTTTATGGACCCTATACTGATCAGGGGATGTGTTGGCCTAACGACCTTGGAGGTAAAGGTCATAATGTGGTTCCTTTTATTTTGAAAGATGGGAGGTATGCTGTTCTTGTGAGTGAAACCAGACGCCCAGCAGACATTTTTGTTTCCAATTCCCTTAATGGACCTTGGTCAAAACTAGGCAGTATGTCAATTGCGCAAAATGCATACTCATCCCTTTTTACAGCATCAAATGTATATATATTACTTCGTCCAGATGGTCGTTATGAGGCAATAGGAAGAGATGCAGTTATTGGTATTGCGGATAACGTCCTTGGACCTTACACCATTCAAGGAACTAATATTTATGCTAAGATTACTGGATGTCCAACAGTCGACATGGAAGATCCTGTTATATGGTATAGTGGTGGATTGTATCATATAGTTGTAAACAAGTGGGATACTCGTAAGGCTTATCATCTCACTTCAAAAGATGGGATCAGCAACTGGAAGTTAGACTCAGGTTATGCATATGATCCCACTGCTAATTTTATCAGATATACAAATGGAACAGTGAATCATTGGAATAAGCTGGAACGTCCAAATGTTTATATGGAGAATGGACATGTTGTAGCAATGACACTAGCAGCTATAGATGTTGCAAAAGACAAGGAGCTAGGCAACGACAGACATGGCAGTAAGGTTATTGTCATTCCCTTTGATGGGGCTAAATTGGATGGAAGTATATCAGTAACTCCAACTCCAAGATCAGCTTTTACACAGATTGAAGCTGAGAGTTTTGATACTCAGTCAGGTATAGAGGCTGAAACTTGCAATGAGGGTGGAGAGGATGTAGGATATATCGAAAATAATGATTATGTTAGTTACAACAGTATCAATTTTGGAAACGGCGCAACAAGCTTTCAGGCGAGAGTATCAAGCGCATCCGGTGGAGGAAATATCGAGGTCAGACTTGACAGTATAACTGGAACTTTGATTGGGACATGTCCTGTTGCCGTGACAGGAGACTGGCAGAAGTGGAATACCATAACATGCAATATCAGCAGCGTAACAGGTACTCATGATATCTTTTTAAAATTTACAGGTGGAAGCGGTTATCTGTTTAATCTTAACTGGTGGAAGTTTAGTTCAACACCAACATCTACACCAACACCAACATCTACACCGACATCAACACCAACGGTAACGTCAACACCATCAATATCTCCGACTTCAACACATTCTAATCAAAAAAACATAGATATAGACCATAATGGTGTTATAAATATTGCTGATGTAATAATGATAGCTGGCAGCTTTAATTCTGTAATGGGGAATACCGGATTTGTTGAAGATTATGACTTAAATAATGACGGAGTTATAAACATGGCAGATATAATAATGATTGCAAATAAATTTAATACTATTGTCCAAAACTAGCATAAACTAAATTTGCAGTTCGATATCTATATAAAAAGCACTATTAATCTTACATTTGACGTAGCAAAATAACGAACGCTTTAACGTTATTTTGTGATAGGCAAATGTAAAAGATTAATTGCTTTTTATCTATATATTATTTTGTAATAAACATCTTACATCCATTTTTTATGTTACAAAATATATACCTTGATTCATAAGTTGCTAAAAAAGCTTAGCTTTGATACTAAAATACAGACATATTAACTGCATTTTTAATGTAAAATCTTTTTCGCAACTTATATATATAAACATACCTATGCCAAGCAGCAATGCTTGGTAGCTTTAAATTTTGAGACACGCTCACTGGTTTAATTCATGAAAAAAGTTTGCTTTTTTAAGCAAACTTTTTTTCGTGAATTATTAATTTATAAAATTATTCTGCTCAATATCTATAGGATTAATACCCAAAATATTTATTGTATTAAAGCGTAGTATTAAATGTGCTTACGAGAATTATTACATCTGACATATTGATTTCGCTGTCAGAATTTAGGCCATATTCATATTTGTATTTTCCATCTCCTGAAATAGAATTGAATGCTGATGCTAAAAGTATAACATCCGCCATATTTACTACACCGTCATGATTTAAGTTAACACTTATAATAGGTACCATTCCTATGGGGAAGTACCTATTGATTTCTATAATATAACTAATTTTTTAAAAAATGTATCTATGCAAATTTAAACTAATGGGTCAAGACTACCTAACCTGAATTTCGCAAACGATAAGATTTGGCAAGTATTATGTCTTTTTCAGTAAATTCCACTATTTTTCCTATATAATCAGTGTCATTTCGCTTGATAAAAAAGCACTGTAAATCATTTGTAGTTACTATTGCTTTACTTTTGGTAAGGCTTATTACCATTCCATGATATTTCATTCTAAATTTCCTCCCAACAATATGGTAACAAGGTATTAAAAATAGATTAATTTCATTTTGGTCAAACATTTAGTAGTATTTGGTATTTTGCAATATAACATAAAGTTTACAATAATGGCATTTTATAAAATGCCATTATTGTAATTTAATTAGCAGATAATAATAGTTTTTATTAGGAGACTATTTACGTTTCAATATCATTGGTTTGATAATTTAGACCACGGTATTAAATTTTGCAGCTAAAATTATTACATCATTCATATTAATAGCGCCATCACTGTTTAGGTCATACGCTGCAACATATTTTGATTCCCCACGTATTGAGTTAAACGCGCTTGCCAATAATATAACATCTGCCATGTTTATAGAACCATCATGGTTTAGGTCAATATTGGTGGAAGATGTTGGCGTAGAAGTTGGTGTTGAAGTAACAGCGTTGAATTTAAACCAGTTCAGATTAAAGAGGTAACCACTATTACCTGTGAATTTTAAATAGAGGTCATGGACGCCAGTCACTTCACTTACATTACAATTAGCGGTTGCCCAAGTCTGCCAATCACCAGTTCCGCTGATAGGACATGTACCTATCAGAGCGCCGGAAATACTATCAAGTCTTAACTCAATATTGCCTCCCGAAGCTCCACTTGCTACTCTAGCAAGAAAACTACCCGCGCCGGTTCCAAAATTGATATTTTTATAAACAGCATAATCTCCATTCTCGATATAACCGACATTTTCACTACCTTCGTTGCAGGTCTCAGTTTGGATTCCTGACTGGAGACTGAAGGATTCTGCTTCTATTTGCGAAAATGCTGATTGTGGACCTGGAGTTGGTGTAGGCGGTGGTGTAGGAGTAGGAGTCTCATTTGTGTTGTCACCTGGTTTATCATTAAGTCTGAACCAGTCAACATCTACAGAACCAGAGCTATTGGATGTATTAAAATTCAATATAGCATACTGTTCGCCTTGGAAGGTGCCGTACTGCCAGTCAAAACCCATTGTTATAGTAGTGCCAAGTGGCTGCCAGTCTCTGGTGTCATCCTTCCAGAAAAACTTGGCTTGTTTGTTGCTGAAATTCATTTCTACTCTAAAATATAATATATTTGAGGTTATATTATTTACAGTTGCCTTAACACTATCTTCTTCTGACATTATTATGCGTTTAGGGTCTTTGGTCACAGCGATATAACCACGTGGATCTCCCAACATACCCAATCCGGCAATATCCCCAGCTTGCATGTTACTGCAATCAATTTTAATGCTTCCTGAACTTGTAAGACCCTGACCTTTTTGAGTCAAACTGTTTCTGGCATGCCAGAAATCAGACCCTGTGGAAGTTTTTAGTCTTAAAGCTGAACCGGTAAAAGACCATTTCGTATTATCAGGATTATGATTCCACATCCATTGCAAGCCTAAAGTGTTGCCATTGAACTCATCAGAGGCTGCAGGTACCTTGATCGCTTTATTTGGAATAGGTTTGGTGTATTTGGATTCAACCTGTCCTATATATCCTGTCCTACCAAACATAGGCCAATTATTCTGCCATGTGATCGGACAGATTCTGGTTGGACGGCCAATAGCGCCGTCATCCTCATGCAAATAACCCCAGTAACTGCCATCAGGAAGATCTACTATACCGCCCTGATGTCCACCTTTTCCAGCAGTACATAGGGTAGTTGTTTCTCCATAAGGGCCCCAGAGAGTATTTGAACGGGAACAAACTAGTTTTTGAGCTGGCACGGCGTTAAACAAATAGTATTTTCCTTTAGCCTTAACTAAATGTGAACCTTCAACATTGTTATAAGCAAGAATTACTTTCGATGATCCGGTAGTAGCAGTTAAAGTCGAATTTAACTGTATCATGCTGATCTGGTTTTGAAATGCTCCGCCATATGCCAGATAGGCATTTCCGTCATCCTCAATAAATAAAGCAGGATCAAAATAGCTGCCGCCCAATGTACTTACGGTCCATGGACCGGCAACATCTTTGGAACTGTAGATACGGCTATTTTCACCATTTGGAGTAGCAACTACATAAAATGTTCCGTTTTTATAGGCTATTGAAGGAGCGAAACATCCTCCACCGTACTTGACGCCGCCTATCATATTATAAGCGTTGTTTCCGGTTAATGTGGTTATGCAATGGCCTACAATTTCCCAGTTTACCAAATCTTCCGATCTGCAAATAACCAAACCTGGAACGTTGACAAATGTGGAAGATGCCAGATAGAAGTAATTGCCAACCCTTATGATGCTTGGATCAGGATAGTCGGCATATAATGGTGGATTTGTGAATGTTCCATCCCCATTGTCCGACTGCCATGCGTTTACAGTGACTAATTGAGAGAAAATCAAAAAAACTACCAAGGAAATGCTGAATATTTTTCCAAGTCTGAGAAATACTTTTGATTTGCGTTTTAATGCCATATTATTACCTCCTGATAATGAATATAAAATAAGTTATAATACACAAATATATATTTGTTTTTAAAAATAACAACAAATATATATTTGTGAACGAACCAGCGCATAAGATATACAATTTAAATTTACAGCAATTATTTCAAAATCTACATACATTAATTAGTCAAGTTATTTGTACTATTTTAACTATATAAGTTGAGAAAAAGATTATACATTAAGAATGCAGTTAATATGTCTGCATTTTACTATCGAAGCTGAACTTTTCGCGACTTATGAATCAAGGTATTCAATACTGGCTTAATATTTTGTTAAAATAAATCTCAAAAATGACGATAATAACAAATATGGAGTAGATAAATTCATAGTTTAAATTTTTATAATTTTCACTATATTTTCTTCAAAGGAGATTAAATTAGAAGATGAGGAATCTAAGTCTTGGTAAGACTCTTAAATCTCCAAATTTGATAATAGGGTTAATATTTTTAACCTGTATGTGTATGGTGGCTAGGATCTACAAAGTGCCATTGTCTTATGGTGTATACATTAGTTTTAGCTCTTTTTTTCTATTTGTCATATTACGATTATATGGAACTGTTTTTGGCGTAGTTTCTAGTGTATTTGTAAATATTTTTGTGATTATTTTTTTACATTCTGATACTATTTCATTATTTGTTCCGTTGGAAATATTAGTTGTAGGGATAATCTATAAATCTAAAACTCAGAATTTGTTTTTATCAGAAATGATTTACTGGCTTATTTTAGGTTGTCCTATCACTTCTTTGTTTTTTTTCCTTCAGGGTGGAGAATTTGGGATTGAAGGTTTTGTTGCGGTTTTAAACCAATTTGTCATTGGTCTTATAAATGCGTTATTAGCAGATATGATGATTTCGTATATAAGCCCTCAGAGAATGTTAAGATCTAATGCAAACTATACAATAGATTTTAGTATATTGCTGTTTCATTTTACGTTACTGTCTGTTTTAGGACCATTTACAATATTCGTTTCTATAGATGGCTTGAACATAAATAGAGATACAAATATTTCGATAATTCAGACTATTGAAAACAAAAAATTCGATATTATGGAGCAACTGAAAGGCTGGAGTATTATCGATCTGAGAAAAATCAAGGTAAAATCGCCTATACAGTTAAACAAGCTAAAAAATATTTTAGACAAAGAGCCTGAAGGTAGCATTGTTGGATTAATGATTCAAGATAATAATGGAAAAGTTTACGCTTCAAATAAGCAAGCAAATAATTATGATATCAGCGATGATTGGAAATCCCATGGGAAAATAACTCAATTAAGTGATGATATTTATATATGGCATCCTGAGTTGACTAATTATTACACTGATGAAACAGCTTGGAAGAGCGCTTTCTTTATTAAAGAAACAAAATTTGAAGATATTGACTTAAAGCTTGTTATAAAAATACCTCTATTAAAATACTCAGAAGAGATATGGGATGGGTATTTAAATAAATTTTATATTATTATAATTGCATGTATTATAGCTACTATTTTATCTATCATAATTAGTAGATTTTTGTCTGGCGCATTATTAAAGCTGGCTGAATCAACTACTGACATACCTAATAAATTAGGCCGCCAAGAAAAAATCAACTGGCCAAATACGTCCATTAGTCAAATAAAGTCTTTAATCCTGAATTTTACTGAGATGTCAAATAAATTAGAACAATTATTTTCTCAAGAGAAAGAAATGAATAATAAACTCCTCGTTCAAACAGATGAAATGAAAAAGTCGAAGGAAGAACTAAAGCATTTAGCTTACTATGACGCGCTTACCGATCTACCGAACAGGCATTATTTTATTGATTATCTTAAAAAGACTGTTGAAGAAGATGAGAATAAATATAAGATTCTTGCTATTATGTTTATAGATCTAAACCGCTTCAAACAAATAAATGATTCACTTGGGCATGAAGTAGGAGATATGCTATTAAAAGAGATAGCCCGGAGATTTAAGGCTATTAGCAAAAATTACTCTTTCATTGCCCGACTTGGAGGCGATGAATTTGTTATAATATTGGAAAACGCTGATAAGTTAAAAGCAGCTGAAACTGCTAATTTTATAAACAAAATTTTAGCTGATAAGATAGATATTGTCTACAATAGTAAGAGAATTGAATTGTTTACATCTGGTAGTATCGGTATCTCAATGTATCCAATGGATTCGAATGACATTAATACTGTATTGAAAAATGCTGATATTGCAATGTATGCTGCAAAGAAAACGGGTGGAAATATATATCGTTTTTATGAAGAAATAAATAAAGATAACAAGGAAGAGCAAATACATCTTGAGATGAATCTGAAAAGCGCATTGGAACGAAAGGAGCTTGTGCTTTATTATCAACCCCAATTTAATGTTAAAAGTGGAAATATTACAGCAGTTGAAGCTCTACTTCGCTGGAATCATCCTGAATTAGGCTTGATTTTGCCTTCAAAGTTCATTCCAATTGCTAATAATATAGGTCTTATGCAGGAAATTGGATATTGGGTATTAAAGGAAGCTTGCGCGCAAATTAAATTGTGGAGAGACATGGGGATAATAAATACACGTGTTACAGTAAATTTATCTGGTGATAATTTTGAAAGTCAATATATAATTGATACCATTCAAAAAGTGTTGGATGAAACTGGTGTAAGTCCGGAACTTCTTGGATTGGATATAACTGAATCTTATTTGTTGAGTAATTTTACAAATTTAGATAAGACAGTAAGCGACTTGAAACAACTTGGTGTATATATATCAATTGATGATTTTGGAGAAGGGGGATCTTCTATTTCTTTACTAAAGGATGCGCCTGTAGATTGCGTAAAGATTGATAGAATATTTATTGAAAAATTATCAACTGACAAGAAATCTGAACTAATAGTTAAGGCTTTGATTGATATGGTTCATTCCATAGGTATCAAAGTAGTTGCAGAAGGTGTTGAGACTCCGGAAAATGTGGATATTCTTAAAAATATGGACTGTGACGATATACATGGTTTTTTGCTAAGAGCGCCGATGGATAAAAATAATTTTGAAAATTGGCTTATAAATTATAATAATCAAAGAGCAGTGTTTGAATTGTAAAGTTATTTTGGATAATTATAAAAGGAGGCATAAAAATGAAAGGGTTAAACGTTATTTGTTTTTCTTTATTGCTTTGTGTTCTTATGATTTCTAGTAGTTGTGGACAAGCTCCAAATCAACCGCTTTCTAATACAAATCCAAAGGCTCAAACTGCCGTTCCTAGCGAATCTTCTTTGAATGCCGAGATAAAAGTATGGGCGGCTAATACTGGTCTGGATTCCTTTAAACAAGATTTCGAGTCAATGTATCCCAAAATTAAGATAAATATTACAAAATTTGATTCTCTTGATAAATTTAACAATGAGTGCCTTTCGGCATTATCATCGGGAACTGGACCTGATGTTTTGTTTTTTGATAGTTCATTCTTTGGTCAGTATACAGTAAATGGTATTCTCGAAGATTTGTTGAAAGACCCATATCTAGCTGGCAGGTATGAAAAAGATTTTTCAGAGGATGTTTGGGAAAGCAATAAATCTGCTGATGGTAAAAGTCTTTTGGCGATGACATATTTAACATCGCCATATGTAACTTTTTATCGTGAGGATATAATGAAGGAAAATGGATTTCCATCAGAGCCGGAAGAGTTTGGTAAATTTATTGAGAAACCGGAAAACCTTCTTGCGATAGCAAAGAAAATAAAACCCAAGGGTGAGTATATCTTTCAATGGCCTACAGACCTTCCAAACTTGATGGGATCATCTGTTGGAATATTTGATAAGAATTTAAGATTTATGAGGAATACAAATGAATTTGCCAAAATACTTGATATTACAAAAGAGGCCCATAGAGCTGGTTTTGAGCTTGAAGCGAGTGTTTGGGAACCAGCAGGGGAAAAAGCTATAGAGGACAACAAGCTGGTTATGGTATTTAATATGGGCTCTTGGGGATCTGGTTCAATACAAAACTTTGCTCCTGAACAATCCGGCAAATGGAGAGTGACCAAACCTCCACTGGGAATATGCGCTTGGCAATCAGATACAAAAATAGCTATAAATTCGCAAAGCAATAACAAGAAAAGCGCTTGGAAATTTGTTGAGTATGTGTTTACACAACAAAGTGGAGGAATAAACTATGATATGGTAAATGGGTATAAACCATCAAGAAGGAACAATAGACAAATGGAAGCAAGGAATTCCTTTTTGGGAGAACAAGTTACCCAACCACTTTACGAAGATTTAGCTGATAAGATGATACAGTATAAATTGACTCCATTAGACAATACAGCTACAGAAATATTTGCGAAAGATATTTCGGACGCGACAGTCAGAAATATTGACTCTAAAACAGCAATAAGAGATATTGCAGATAAAATTGAAAAGACACTTGAGGAAGAACGTAAAGATTTAATAGAAAATTAACTTTTTATAAAATCTTTTCCGTAACTTATATAGTTTTTAATAGTAATTAATTCTTTCATAGAGAATAATGCAAATAAAAAGGGACGCTATCGGCGGCCCTTTTTATTTTTACCTTATGTAGTATAAACTAATTTACCTTTAATTATTTATATATAAAAAGCAATTAATCTTTTACATTTGCCTATCGCAAAATAACGTTAAAGCGTTCGTTATTTTGCGATAGGCAAATGTAAGATTAATAGTGCTTTTTATATAGTTAATATACTTTATTAAACTTTAATGCTATTTGAATAACATCACTCATATTAATAACGTTATCTTTATTAATGTCACACTTTATATTGAATTTACTATCTCCCAAAATTGCATTGAAAGATACTGCCAGCAATATCACGTCTGCCATATTAACTGTTCTGTCACCGTTTACATCCTCAACAATTATCATATTGGTGGGAGTATTGGTAGAAGTTGGTGTATTGGTTCGAGTAGGCGTAGGCGTATTGGTTTGCGTTGGGGTTGCGCTTGGAGGAGTATAACCATCCTTTGAATACCTAGCGTATTCATAGTAAGCGCTTAAAGGAGTTCTGCCGTCATATGCTCCCAACCAGCTGTCCACAGTAATGCCTGGCCAAAGATTCATCATTATCTTACCTGCCGTAGAAGGAATCTCCTGAGTACCAGTATATACTTTAACACCATCTACATAATAGGAAATATAGTTTTGCTGCCAATCGAATCCAAAGGTATGATAAGCC
>JAUZPS010000003.1 GCA_030705945.1 Bacillota bacterium | reverse complement strand
GTGTAGATACCGACAATTGTCTCCTTTTTGACTCCTATCGAGATAAGGAAATTAGCCAGTTGATTTGCTCGTTTGTTAAGTTCATCATAGGATATCTCCTTCTCTCCGCTTATTACTGCTATAGCATCCGGGTTTTTACCAACCTGTTCTTCAAAAATATCTATCCAGCATAAATTGTTACAAAAATCTGCTTTGGTATTATTCCATTCCTTAAGCAATAATCTGAGTTCATTTGATGTCAAAATATCGATTTTGCTTATTCTCTCCAAAGGGTTTTCGACAACTTTTGACAGCGCTTGAAAATAGTGTTCAGCCATCTGGCTGATCGTATCAGGATAAAACAGGTCTGTATTGTATTCAAAGTCAACCTGCAAGTCTTCACCGAAGTTATATATATCAACCGAAAGATCAAATCTTGAAAAGCCGCTGTCAATGTTTATTGTTGACATGTTGATACCTGTAAACTCAGCATTGGTTGTAGGAACATTATGCAAGCCGAAAAGAATCTGAAAAATTGGGTTGCGACTCATGTCCCTTGCCACATGGAGCTCATCAACCAGCCTTTCAAATGGAATATCCTGATTCTCATACGCTTTCAAAGTGACTTCTCTTACGTTTTTTAACAGCATGGAGAAGCTGTCATCCGATGAAAAAACAGTTCTTAAAACAAGGTTGTTTGTAAAAAAGCCAATAATGGGCTCATATTCCAATCGATTACGGTTTGCAACCGGCGAACCGACAATAATGTCTTCCTGTCCTGTATACTTATAAAGCAATACCTTAAACGCTGCAAGGAGAACCATATACAGGGTAACCCCTTCCCTTTGGGCAATATCCTTTAGTTTAAGAACCGTACCTGATGAAATCATCCCTGTAAACCTTGCGCCCTTATATGTCTGTACAGCAGGTCTTACCTTGTCTATATGCAAATTCAAAGTAGGAAGCGTTCCGCTTAGCTTCTCCCTCCAATACTGAAGTTGGGTGTCAAAATATTTATTATTTTGCTTATGTTTCTGCCAGCTTGCAAAATCAGCATACTGGAATTCAACAGGCGGTAAACTATGCTCTCTGTTGTTTAAATAAGCCTCATAACATGCTACAAGCTCTTTTAGCAGTATAGCGAAGGACCACCCATCAAATATAATGTGGTGGGCAGTCAATAGTAAGATATGATCATTTTTATCCATCCTATATAATTTACCCCGTATAAGTGGCGCCTTTTCAAGCGCAAAAGGTTTCCCTGCCTCCTTGCATAGCATTTCTGAAACATTCTTTTCTCTCTCTTTTTCATGGGTTTCACTCAGATCTATAATTGGTAAATCAATATACAATCCATGATTTATTATCTGCAAAGGCTGCCCATCAATTTCTGTAAACGACATTTTCAAAGTATCATGTCTATTAACAACTTCATTCAAGCTTTTTTTAAGCGCCTCATGATTTAGACTTCCTCTCAAACGAAGCGCAGAATATAGGTTATACTGTGCGCTTTCTCCATTGAGGCTATTAAGAAACCAGAGCCTCTCCTGTGAAAAGGAAAGTGGCAGATATTCTTTATTACAAGTACTTCTTAATAAAGCTGTGGGTTGAGATGTTCGTTTTGGCGCCCTCTCGATATATTTAGCCAGCTTTGATATTTTCGGATCTCCAAAAAACTCTGCTTGCTCAAGTTCTACTCCAAAAGTTTCTCTTATGCGTGAAATCAGTTGAGTAGCGCGAAGGGAATCACCTCCTAATTGGAAAAAGTCATCCCCCATGCCTATCTTTTTGACATTCAACACCTCTGTCCAAATATTAAGGAGCCTTTTTTCGACCGCATTTTGGGGCAAGTCAATCTCTCTATTGTCAAACTCCATATCCATTAAGTTCTTTATTTCTTCCAAAACGCTGTCATAATCACCGTTCAAATAGCTTTCACGGAGCTTGAAACGCTGAACCTTTCCACTGGTGGTTTTAGGTATATTTTTAATGGGAATGACTTTAGACACTTCTATCCCTATTTTGCGGCTTATCAATTCTTTCACTTTATTAATTATTTGAATAAAGCTTTCTACTTTTAATCTTGATAAAATAAACAGTATAAGCTCATCGCCTTTTATACCTTCATTAAATACACCGATTGCCGCTGATTTTCCAAGCTCGACTCCATCAATTTCTTCTAAGGTTCTTTCAATATCATGAGAATAATAGTTCTGCCCGGAAATAAATATTACATCCTTTGCGCGTCCTGTTATAACAAGCCTTCCATTTCTTAAGAATCCCAAATCCCCCGTATTTAGCCAACCAGCATTATTTATTGCTTTTTGTGTCGCTTCTTTATTGTTATAATATCCTCTTGTTACATTTCCACCGCGTATATGTACATAGCCTATCTTATTTTCACCCAAATCCTTATCATTTTCATCACATATCCTCATATAACAGTTATGTATAGGATAACCCAAATCTGCAAAAGTACAGCCTTTGCTGCTGCCTGTTTTTGTATCTTTTACAATATCTCCAATACCAAGGCAGTCCCTCTTAAGTGTCAGACAAGACAATTCTTCATTTAATTTAGGGAATGTAACAGCAATAGTACCTTCAGCCAAACCATATACTGTATACATAGCAGTTCTTTTCAAACCGTAAGATGACATCTTGTCTAAAAACTCATTGCATAAATCTACTGAAATAGGCTCAGCGCCATTAAAAATAAATCTTACAGCGGACAAGTCCCAACTTCTTTCTCTGTGATCCTTCAAAAATTTAAGAAAGTGTTTATAGCCGAAATTTGGAGAGTATAAAAGAGTAACCTTATGCTCACTCGCTTTTTCAATCCATAAAGTCGGGTGTCTTATAAACATTGAAGTCTCAATATTATACTGATTTATACATGCCAAAATGCTTTTTATATGCGTACCTATAAGCCCCATATCATGAGTCAGCGGCATCCAGTTAAGGCTTGAGTCATCCGGACCTATGTTGATCCATTTAATAACAGAGCTTAAATTTATAAGTACATTTTTATGTGTAATAATAACACCTTTAGGCTCTCCTGTTGAGCCTGAAGAAAATTGTATAAAAGCAATATCCTCCGGACTTACTATTGAGATTTTCCCATATTGAGCTTTATAATTGATATCATCCATGCAAAATGTTCTTTCGTTTATTAAACTCATTTGCTCAGTTAATCCGTTTTTAGCAGCAAAGTTTGAAAACCTTGCCAAAAAATCAGCTGTAGAAACCATCCTTGGGTTATTTAATACATTCCATATCCTAAATAGCTTCATTTTATGTTCATCATTAGCGCCGGCGGTAATGGGTACAGGTATCATCCCGCCCAATACGCATGCCCAAAAAGTGATTACAAAGCTTTTATTATTATCTATCTGTAAGACAACCTCATCCTTTTCTTTAAAGCCAGCCTCCTGTAAAATATTTAAAAGACTTAATGCTTTAAAATACAATTCCTTATAAGATACAAAGCATTCATCACAGTCACCGTAGATAAAAGTAATTCCCTGATTTTCTATTGCTTTTCTTGAAACAATTAAATCAATCAAAGTCTCATAAGCGTACATTTTTTTGACTCCTTCAGCAGATATATATTTAGCAATGCTAGTCCTTTAATCATTAATTAGAACACTTTTATTTTCTCGAATGTTGGCTTTACTGGTACTTTAAGTGTGTTTCTCGGGAAAAAATAAACCTCCAGCGAAAGCGTATCCGGTTGGAATAATATAGTATTAAGAGTTGCCTTATTATATAGATATTTTGTATCAGAAAATGGACTTGGGCTCCTATTGCAATAGGACATAAGCTTTTTTATATCCTCCGGAGTCTTAGCCGTATCGTCAGCGAACTGTTCTTTTATGTACTGCCATCTTCTTGTGTTGTACCCATTGATTGTATGATTATCATGGTTACCATAGAGTAAAAATGAATTTACACAAGCAATTGCATCTTTTATTCCCCAATCTATCCCGCTGTTCAGCTTGGAATCGGAGCTTCTTAGAGCTCTTTTAACATGTCCTCCTGTACAGCTGACACCACTTATATTATTTTCCAATACCTTACTCATTGTTGGATCTGAAAAAACAATCAAGTGGTTGGCTGCATACTGTTTGCTTGAATCCATCATAAACTCTGCCGCCTCATTCAAAGTTTTCTTATTCTCCAGTCCTTCTCTTAAATCTAAAGCATAAGACCTTTTACCAGTTGATTCATATGGTGTACCAACTGGTGATTCCTGGATTGCCGCAAATACCTTACTGTCATTAAACCCAGTAATTACACCCAAAAAACCCATATATCCGATAGAGCAAATACTACTTCCCGGATTTTTTATGGTTATTACCGCTTGAATCCTTGGAAGCTGATTCCTATCTCCTCCATACCAATCCAAACTTCTTCCGGTTATTGTTTTATTTGTTGATGACCGCGAACCGTATACCGATACAAAGCTGCACTGCGATCCCTTTACTACGTCTAGAAATAAATTAAAGAGATATACTTCATCCTTAGAAAGTTTTTTGTCCATCCTTACATTACTTTTACCGCCTGAAAAAACCTCTGCCATTCCCTCAATTTCATCTATATATTCCTTTTTAAGCTGTGGTTTTATGTCTTCAACTCTCTGAAATGACTTTTCATAATAGATTTCAGGTATGTTTTCCGCAATGTATGAGTCTATAATTTCTTCATAATCGGGTATAACTTTTAGGATTCCTTTAGCAAACTGTTCTCCAACCTGTTTGTGATTAAGACCTTTGCTATAATCAATTACGACATCATAGTAGTTACCTTTATCATTAATAGCAACGCAGCTTGACTTATAGTTTGCTGATCCTTTAGTTATAAAGATTTGACTTCCACACCCGATTTGTAAAACAAGCGCGCACAAAAGTACTGCGACCCCTAATCTTCTCATTATGTAATCCTCCCAATTAAATGCAAATTTAAAATTATTTTTAACCCCTATGCCCCCACTGTTTCTAATAGATAATCATGGGTTATTGCTATAATAGCTTTCACAAATATATTTACATAATTGCCTATGAACTCGGTATCGTTATTTAGAAATGTTTATTGCAAAATATATAGGTATAAACGACTTTTGATAGCAACATTAATACTATCACTGCCAATAACCCGGTCTAGCGCTTTATTTATTGTAAAAAAAATAATAGAGTTTCCGATTCTACTTATCATACTTAATACCATTATCATGAAAATCGATATATCTTTTTTTTATAAAATGGGAAGTAAGAATAAAATACAGGTAGAGAACCACTATTACAGCAGATATGTAAATAACTGAGTTTTTTACATATCCAGGCCCCATCTTATCTACCATATTCCATGATGCGCCCTTAAGCAAAATATATGGAACATGGTAAAGACAGTAACCTATTCCCGCCAGAAGGCCTGATGACAAAATAAATGAAATGCATCCTTTTAACCCATTGATCTCAAATTGTCTTTCTTTTTTAAATAACTCAACTATTAAAACAGCTATTTTGAATATTGTGACAAGAATAACTGCTACAGAAACACATAAGATTACAACAGAAATGCCGCTATCAACCATTAAACCCGCTCCCCTTTTTTATATATATCTTGTTAATAATTCTAGCGCGCTATTGGAATGCGGTGATTGCAATATGTTTGATTGTTTTGTGCATTATTGTTGCATATATTATGCGTAAAAAGGAGTGTTACATATCTACTTTAAGTAGAAAAGCAACACCCCTCTTTTACATTATGCCATTATTCATTTATAACAGATTTATCGGATGAAGTTGATTGAGTTGATTGAGTTGATTGGGTTGATTGGGTTGATTGAGTTGATTGGGTTGGTGTGGATAATGCATCATGACCATCAATTTTTGCGCCTTTAGTGTAATCGCCATCTCTGGTAATAAAATTATTTTCCCCCAATTGAACATTTGCGCCAACGGAATCATTTATATTTATATTAGCATTTATCTCTGATCCTTCATTTTTATTATTGGTTTTGTTTATGGTTTTTGGAGCCTTTACTAGTTCATGTACCTTTGTAGGAATAGGGGTTTGTATCGCTAGATGTGTACTAGATAGTGTCGGTACAGGAGTGAAAGTATTAATGGGAGTATTTGTCTCTTGATGGCTAGGCGGCGCTGCATAAATGACTGTATCTTCATGGTTGTTCCTTGACATCTGCATTATAATAAAACTCAAGATTGCTCCAAGCACCAAAATACCCAGAATAGCTTTTGCTCCTATTTTATATTCACGCGACTTGCTTTGCTCACCTTCTTTCATATAATCATTACTATTTTCATGCTCATTGTAATGGGAAATACCTTTCTCATTCTTGTCATTCTTATCATTCCTAGCCAATACCATATTGAATTTCATAATCCCGGAATACTTGCCATCAATACCTTGTAAAGAATCAGCCGTATCATTATCTTTATACATAAAATCACTAACTTTATCTTTTTTACTCAATGAAATAGGATTTTCCATATCACAATAATATGCAGAAGTAGCAACATTAAAAACTTCTGTAAGAAATTTAGAAAAGTCTTCCACCTCAAGAATTAATGATTTAATATCACTATCAAGACAAGAAAGGTTAATCATATTTTCAATATGCTGTCTAATTAACATACGCTGTACTTCAGTTGACTTATCCTTGGCAAATTCAACAATTTTCTCTATGTCTTTATCACTAGGAACCAACTTATTATTCTTCCATCTAGATACAGTAGATGCGTCTTTAAATAAATACTCTTCATACAATATCTTTTCATTTTTATTATTATTTTTTAAAATAACATCCAGTAAGTTTCTAACGTTCAAAGTACCTTTTTCCATAAATTGCTCCCCCCACTAATATTTCATTTTTATAAAAAAGAACTTTTAAAAAGTAAAATCAATTGATTTGATTTAAATCTTCTTTCAATAAGCTGTAATAATAAGGATAATCTTCCTTGTCCAATACTTTTAAGGCCTCTTCTAGGAATGACTTTGCCAATATTTTATTTTTGTCTTGATCTGTTAAATCAGACAAAGCTATATACAAACTTCCTAATTCATAATTAACTTTTGCGTAATTTATCGGATAGCATTCCAATGAATAAAATCTAAGACTTTCCTTATATTGTTTGATAGCTTCATTAATATACTCATAAGAATTATTTTCTTCAAATGATGTTTTATATAGATCACCAATATATTTATGTATATTTGCATAATCAAAAGGACAACTTTCTATCGACATAACATTAAGCGCTTTACTGTATGCTTCAATAGCCTTTTCCATATTTTCTTCCCTATTTGCCTGCATAGATAAAAGCCTGTAGACATTACCAAGATTATTCTGAATCATAGCCCATTCAGACTTATTTTTATTTTCATCCAAAGTTTCAAGTATCTTCAAGTAAATCTCCTTAGAATAAGAAAGGTTTTCTAAAGACAGCTTATTTTCTCCCATCTCAAAGTACGTTTTTCCCAGATTATAATTAATTGAGGCTTTTTCATAATTCAAATCCGGCCAATTGTATTTTAATGATTCTTTATACTTGTCAAGCTTCATTAACAAATAATCCTTCTTTCCGCTAAAATCGTACAGAAGATCTAATGCATTTCCTAAATTATTTATTGTGATATAGTAATTGACGTTATTTAAATTTTTAGAATATATCTGAAGAGCTTTATTATAGCATTCAATTGCTGATTCTGCATTTTTCCTTCCATTTTTGACTTCCGCCATAATGGTATATGCATTTCCCATATTATTCATCACTTGCGCGTATATATCTTCATTGCCATTGTCCCCTAAGCTTTCAATTATCTCTCCATACTTATCAAGAGCATCCTCAGATTTTTTGGCATTAAGCAGCTTGTCCGCATCATCTATCAAATCGTATATGGTATCAATGCTATAAGGTTCAAATATATTGACAATAATTCCGTCACCGACAATTATTATATTTCCATTACCGCTTACATCTACATTACATGAATTTTTTATTGACATAATAATGAGGTTATTCTTTCTATCCCACCTTATTTTTGTCCCGAATTGCTGGGCAATAAATTTGCTTTGGACATATACCGTACCATTACTTATGAAAAGGGGTTTATCTAGAACGACATGCTTACCATTAATAACCGAGTCGATGCTTCCAATTTTGAAGTCTAGCTTTTCATCCCCTTTAACACCTAAAACAGTTTTTTTTTCACTATTCCAATAGACTTTCCACCCTATAGCTTCTAAAACCGCCCTTAATTCAATATAGGGCTCATTATTTATTATTTTTGTTGATTTTTTAAACTCTATGTCAATATTCCGAGTCCAGACTTCAATATTCTCTGCAAATATTCCAAAAGTAAAAACCATTACAGTTAATATAATTATAACGATACTCAAAATCACTCGTACTATTCTTCTTCTCATAAGATTCCCTTTGTCTAACCCCCAATTTTATTCTACATATCCAACATGCTTTCTATCTTTGTTATATAATCCTTAATAGCTTCTGAATCTGTATTATTCTTCTCAAGAAGTATAGCAATTTTAAAATGCTCTAATGCTTTCTTCAGATTATCTTCTTTATCTTTAATTTCTGATATACTAAAAAATGAAATCCCAAGATATTTTTCAACATCTGCTCTCATTGCGGGATACTGCTCCAGGTTTGCTTTATTGGCATCCTGAAATGAAGTAATTGCTCTTTGGAGATTTTTCTCCTTATCGATTTTTTCTGATAAATTGTAATACATTTCACCTACTTTGGCTTTAACTTCTGCATAGTCATCGGGATAATCATCCAATGTTAAAATACTTAACACTTCCGCGAAAGTCTGTTCTGCCTTTTCACCCATTTCACTGGAGCCTTTAATTTCTGCAAAAAGTTTATATATCTGTCCTTGAACTCTAAGCGTCCTTGCATAATCAATAGGATATTTGTCTTTTGTATAAACCTTTAAAGCTTCATTACAACTTTCAAGCGCTTGGGGAAGGGTATCTTCCGAATATTTAAAATCTGCAATCTGTGTATATATGCAACCTAACGCATATTGAGAATATGCATAATCTTGTGGGTATTCATCAAGAGTGTAATATCTCAATGTCTCTTTATAAGAATCAAATGCTTTTTCAAGGTTTTCCCCAGTGTCTTTGATCTCTGCCAAAGACCAATACGAAGAGCCCATGTTGAAGTTTACATCAGCATACCGCATAGGATATTGCTCAAAGGTATAAACCTTTAAGGCTTCCTTAAAAGCATTAAAGGACTTCATAAGTATTTCTTCATCATCAATACTATCTCCTAAAGTCATATATGAATACCCCAGACTGTTTTGTAGAGATGCATATTTTAACGGTTCACTTTCATATGTAAAAACTTTTAAACTTTCAGTACAAGCTTTTATAGATCTCTTAAGATTCTCCTCTCTGTCTTTTACTTCAGCCAAATCTCTATATGCGCTACCTGCGCTGCTTTGTATCTCTCCATATTTTATTGGGTATTTGTCGATAGTGAAAACTTTTAATGCATTTAAGTAAATTTCTATAGCTTTATTAATATTTTCCCCTGTATCACATATTTTTGCTAACTTTCTATAACAATTCCCAAGAGCATACTCAACTTCATAATAATTAAGTGGATAATTTTCATACGTATAGACCTTAAGAGCTTCTTCGTATAAAGATATTGCCTCAAAGAGGTTCTCCTTTTTATTCTTTATATCAGACAGTTGATCATAAACCATCCCCAATGTCCTTTGCGCATCAGCAAAATTCAAAGGATATCTAACAATCGTTAAAGCCTTCATAGCTTCATTATTTGCAGCTACAGACTTTGAAAGATTTTTATCCGAGTCTCTCACTTGAGACAAAATTCTATAAGCGGCGCTTAGCCCCACATTTGCCAATCCATAGTTGTATTTATATTTCTCAATGGTAAATTCCTTCAATGATTCTTTATACGCATTGATTGACTTTAAAATGTTTTCTTCCTTGTCTTTAACCTCTGCTGCCTTTCTGTAGTAATATGCCAAGTCCAATTGAATTAAAGCATATTGTAAAGGATACACTTTATAATCGCATAACTTAAGGGCTTTGCTATAATATTCCAAGCTTTTTGAAAGGTTGATTTGTGAATCTGAAATACGAGCAAGATCTGTATATATCCAGCCTAGATTCTTATTAATTTCTATGCGCTGCAGCAGATCATTCTTGCTGGAATATATCCCCAAGGCCTTTTCAAAAGAACCTGTTGCAGTCTTCAAGTTGCTTTGAGCATCTTTTGTCTCCGAAAGCTTTATATATGCTGTTCCGAGATATTTTTGAATTTCTGCATACTCAAGAGGATTTTTGTTTTCCGTATAAACCTTCAAAGCTTCGTTAAACGCAGAAAAAGCCTGGGTTATATTCTTTTCAATGTCTCTTATTGACGAAAGAATAATATATGAATACCCCAGCCCTTTTTTTGCAGCTCCATATATGACATTATTGTTTTTAAGTGTATTTACCTTCAAGGCCTCCTCATATACGATTACAGCTCTAGTGGCATTCTCTTCTTCATTTGATATTAATGCCAATCTGTTATATGCATTACCTATATTGACTTTAACTCGTCCATATTCATTTGGATTTTTAGAGCTTGATATGTTCTCGAGTATCTTTTCATATTTGTATATGGCGCCTGTAAAATTATTTTCGTCCATAAGCTTGTCTGCATCATTTATCATGTCATTAAGCTTATCAACGCCATATCTTGAAGTTATATTTGCAAGAATACTACTGCCCAGTGAAACAGTACATTCGCTTGAATCAGTTACTTTAATGCTGCTATTGCATACATTCGAAACATATAGAATTCCTTTCTTTTTATCCCATGTTATTGGCTTTTCCAGACCTGCCTCTATTATTTCTGAAGGAATATATAGTCGGTTATTCTTTAAATAAGAAGGGGCGCTTAGAAAAACTTGCTGGTTGCCTATTAATGCAACTTTACTATTAAATTTTACTGTTATTTTAAAGTTTCCTTTTACTGCATCTGCATTCATAGTAGTATTATCCCATTTCACATCAAAGCCAAAGAAGTTCATCGTTTCTCTGAACGGCGCATACAATACATCATTTGAAGCTTCAAAGGGCATATTGAATTTGATCGGAACATTATCTATTTTCATCTGCACATTTTCTTGGATTGCTTTTACCGATACAGACTGTATAATCAATACAAATACAACAAAAGTAAAAATAGTTAAAATTTTTTTCATTATTAACACTCCAAAAATAATAAATAATATTAATAAATTTATTCTTTATTTGTTACTGCTTAGGCATTCCCACTTCGGAAGTGACTGCGCTTATATGTAGACATGTTCTTTGAGCCATACCTAAAGATAAGTCAAATAAAGGGATGCCCTTTTTTATTTGCCCTGTTATAACAATATACTTTTTTCAAGGTACAGTAAGTTTTTTAACTTGTTCTTATGAATCAACTTTGAAAATAACTTTTTCAGGCTAATTCCCAGTTACTTTTCGAGACTATACTGAACTTCATAATGTGTAAGTAGAAACCTTTATTTTTATTCTCTCTTTTAATTGCAAATTACATAATGCCAAAATCAGCAAATTCAATCAATTACCGTTTTAACTGTAATATTTAAACTGATTATATCACAGTATTCCAGTAATGGAAATATAATTATTATACTCCTCCATTAATTAGATAAATTGCGAAAAAGATTTTACATTAAAAATGCAGTTAATACGCCTGCATTTTACTATCATAGCTGAACTTTTCGCAACTTATGAACCAAGGTATATATTTTGCCATATAAAAAATGGATGTAAAAATGTTTATTGCAAAATAGATAATATAGAAATAAATTATTAGTTTATGTCACCGCCTTATGTTAATGAGAATAAAATATATTATAAGTTCTGATTAATCTAAAATATTATAGGCAGTATTCCCTGAAACGCCATCATAATACAGTTTTTCAGACTTATACTAAAGATTATAGCTGCCAGCCGACAGAAGTCTTACTATGGGTATGGCAGTCTATAGCCCGGGTATTTCAAATATTAAAACTGATATTTTGGAGGGAATAAGATGGATTCAATGTATAATAACTATTTCACTGCTAATTCTATATGCCCCATCCCCGCAGAAATGCAAAAACTAGCTCAAGCATTTGTGCCTTTTCAGTGTATGTACTGCATATATTCGCCTTTAGTAGGTTTACAAAGGGGAACAATTTTTCCAGAGCTAGACAGGCCTTATGGAGTAGACCCTGAATATATGGTGGATGCTTGATGGGAGGTGTTACTATGGATCCAAACCGTGAAAATCTAATGAAAGAAATTATGAGTATTGATTTTACTGCTATTGATCTCAATCTTTATCTCGACACTCATCCAAACGATCAAAAAGCTATTATGGTATATAACGCCGCTGTTCAGAAATCAAGGATGTTAAGAGATAAATACGAAAGGCTCTATGGCCCTATAACCGCTCTATCCCCAAATTACGGTCCATCCTGGAGGTGGATAGAGAGTCCATGGCCATGGGAGAAATAGATTTTAGTCAAAGGAGGTTTTGAAATGTGGATTTATGAAAAAAAATTGGAGTATCCAGTTAAAATAAAAACCTGTAACCCCAAAATGGCAAAATATATTATTACGCAGTATGGCGGACCGGACGGTGAACTTGCCGCTTCGTTAAGATACTTAAGCCAGAGGTTCAGCATGCCCACCAATGAAACAAAGGCAATACTTAACGATATAGGTATATCGTTTTAAAAATTGCCCCTTTAAATCAGTTATGTTTTAATCGTTATTACAAGGAATAGAGTATGCAATTTCAGGAGTATTTGTCCCAGAAAAACCCGTATATGGTTTTCTGAGACAAGCTCCTTAAATATACAATTATGTTTACTACGGCTCAATTCCCCATGCTAGCTGGTTTGACATATAAGCCGTTATCTTCTGGTCATCTCTCGGTGTAAACTGATTCAAAACCCACGAATAGTCGTTACTTTGATCAAGTTGAGGATAACCTTCTGCATTTATACCAAGCTTTATTGTAACCGTACTGCTGGAATTCAACAAACCTGCATTTGCTCCAAATCCTATTTCAATATAATCGGTCTTGTTGATAATCTTGTTAAATGCAGTCGTTACATTGGAATTTCCACAGGAGGCCCAATACATGCTTGCAGACAGGGGCAGTCCCGAATCGTTTGTGAAATAATATCTGAGTTTTATGTCCGACAGATTAATTGCAGTCGTTCCTGTATTTACGAGTGTTATAACCGGATGCAGCACATTATTCAATACGCCTCCGGTTTCATCGGTATACTGCGCCTTGATTGCTGTAGGAGGACTTACCGGCTCCCCGATCTTTGGTCCCCAAACCAGCGCTCCGCCGATATATACTGCAATATCCTTATTTTCTCCAAAGCTTCCGACAATGTTTTTAAACGAAGGATCGTTGCTTTGAGTGTAATTTGTCCAGTTGTTGTTATGAATGCCGTAAATCATATCTACTTTGTCTCCGGCTTTTAATATTCCTGCGCCCTGAGTAAAGCTGATTTCAAAACTATATAATGAATTGGTAGGTTGCAAATCAATGTTTACAAAGCGAGTATTTATGTTACTGCCGGCAATATTCGAATAATAGAGGTCAGCTACCGGCGCAATGCCAGTTTCATCAGTAAAGTAATACTTAATCTTTACGGTGGACAAATCAATATCCTTACCGCTGTCATTGACCAATTCAATTACAGGCTGCATGTGATTTGTAACATTATCGTTCGATTCGTTTCTATAATTCAGCTTCACACTTACTGAAGGCGAAATCTGAATGGTTCTCGTAATTTCAAGTTCGGATGCCATGGATAAATCAGCTGGCTCTACAACAAAACGAAGTACATGAACACCCGGCTCCATATTTGAAACACTTAAATCATACTTGAATCCTAGTTTATCGGTCCCGTACATTGGATACTGGGCAAGTACATTTGGCCTCGATATTCCGTAATCCGCGTTTCCTAAAAATACCCCGTCAAGATATACCTTTACCGCATCCACACCACCAGGCATATATGCCCAACCTTCTATACTTTTTGCCTGTGTTACTGTTTCACCGTCTTGTAATGTTTCAATATTCATGTTTGCGGGTACTGCCGTAATACTGTCGCTGTAATAAGTCTGTCCGTTCTCTGTCGAAACAATTTCGACATCATGCTGACCATAGCCTAATTGGTTGACATCAAAAGAGTAATCATATCTACCCGTAACGGCATTATACTTTGCTTCTCCCATATAAATTCCGTCAACCAGTATTTTCATTGGCGACTGCATTCCTCTTCCAGCAGCAAAATTACCTGATATTCCCGGGCTACTGCTGGTACCATCCACACCAACTGATGTGGTTGATGAAGCGGGAGCTCTTGGGAAAAGACAGCTTTGGGGCACAATCTCCTTCTGCTGTTGCGCGCTTTCCCAGTAAAGTTTCAACGGTGTTTCAAGACTCATAGAACTTTCTACCCTGATGCTGTATTCAACCCCGGCCTGGAGCAGTATACTCCCATCGGACTCACTGTTCAGGCACTGTGTGATTAACTGGTCGTTTACCCAGAGACGAGCTTCTGTTGAACCGGATAAATAAAATTTGTATACTTCCGAGTACCTGGGAACGATTGTACCGGTCCAGCAAACCGTACGCGGACAATAATCCCATGCGCGCATAGTCGTTCCTTCCCTGTAGCCTTCATCCAGGATATTATCAAAATTGATCTGGCTGTTGACTTTAACTTTTTGGATATTGTTGAAGAAATCAGATTGAAAATATGTACCGACAAGTCCGTTTGTCAGGTTACTGCTGTTTATTATACCTTGTTTCAGTTGTGATGCAGGAATAACTTCTTTTGACTGGCTGGGGCTTTCCCAGTATACTCTGGCTTCCATATTGACCATAGGTGTATTTGCCTTTGGTGTATGGTAGTACCTGACTTCAATCTGGTATTTCTTTCCTTTCTCAAGGTAAACGGTTCCCTGTGGATTGTTGCAAACTGCATCAAACTTATCCGTAGGATTATACCTGCCCGCGCCAAAATTTGCGATATTATTACCGTTAATGAAAAGAGCAATAATATTTTGTTGAGGATTTGCAATTTCTGTTGTGAAAGTATAATTTTCTGAATATTCAGGTGTTAATACACCTTTCCATGCAACGTTATAATATTGACTATCCAGTTCATTCATCAAAAGTCCCTTGTAGCTTGTGGAATCAAGGCTGTTGGAATTCCAGTCAATTTTGTTTTGGATACCCGCATATCTTTCATTTTCCACATTGGATTGGCCCTGGTAATCCCAATAACTATTTATGAAACACTGAACCCCGGAATCGTCGACCTGGCCTGAATACGGAACAAGCCGTTCTGTCGGAATCGGTTCCTGATGCTGGCTCAAGCTTGACCATAAAACGCTGATGTTGCTACGGCTTGTATCATCGTTTGCAAAACAGTAGGATAAATCAATATCATATTCTTTACCGGCTTCCAGAAATATCTGTCCGCTTGTTTGATTTACAATAGGCGGGTTAATAACTTGCGCGCGTCCGATAAGCGCCATTGTTTCACCGTTGACTTCCAGCCCTATATGAGAGGCATCAATTACAGTGTTGGTTTTTACCTCGAAAGTGTAAAGCTCAGTATATCTCGGAATGATTTTTCCTTCCAGATGAACTGATTTTACGGTTTTTTGAGGAAGTTTCTCTCCCCATAACCCTTCAAAATCCGGTACATACATATCGCTTATTTTCTGTACGAATGCATATTGCGAATAGAAAGTGGCTTTCAGCCCGTTCTGATTTTCCAGTGTTTTCTGATGCGTATCGTATATATTCACGTCATAGAAAAGAGAAAATTCATAAATCCGGGCAACATTGTCGGCATCGGCATTGGAAATAAACAGCCTTACATACCTTGCAGCAGTATCCTTTATTTTTCTATCGGTAACACCTTCCGTATTATTGGATACGCTATCGATGTCAACCCATCCGTTAATCCCGTTGGTACTTACCTGCAGCTTAAAATCCCTTGTATATGTGGTTTCGGTTCCGTTTCCTCCGCCCTTGGCATGAACCATCTGCCAGTGGTTGAATTCGTAAACTCCCCCTAAGTCAACCATAAGCCACGAATTCTGTCCATTATTGCCGCTGCTGGACCATTTGTCGTGTATCCCCGTAATATTACCGTCCACTGCCTTCGAAGGATATTCCTTGTCTTCCTCGTTACTTGCTGTAGCATCGTAGCTGCTTGCTGTAGCTTTTTTCTTATAGGCAATATTTTCACCCGTTGTAATTTTGGGTTGATAATAGAACAACTGGAGTTCTTTTATATGAGCTTCATGATAATAGGAAAGGTTTGTCGGAGCTACATCCGTAACAGTAAGCAAAACATAACGCGCCTCAACTTCAGAGAATGACCTGTCCGTAATTTCGCTGGTATTTCCCGCTACCACATCCATATCAGTCCACGGATCCGTCGGTGTTTTCCTTACAGAAATCTTATATCCTCTTGCATACTTCAAGCCGTAGTAGGGATCTCCTATAGTATTGACAACCAACCACCGGTTCAATTTATAAACAGCGCCCAAATCTATCACCGCGCTATCACCGGCGCTTGCTACCCAATAATCATTGTCATTGTCTATATTTCCATCAACCAAAGTACCTACAGAGCATGATTTATTATAAGCAATATTTTCACCGTCAGTAATTACAGGCTCAACAATTTGAGTCATTACAAAAGGCCTGTCATAAAATAATTTCAGATCTTTTACCACTGTGGAGCCACTGTTCGGTACTTCAACGTAAACCCTGACGAAACGAGCTGTAAAGCTGTCTACTTTCCTGTCATATACAATAGCATCACTTGCATTGGCAGCCCTGGAAACCACATCGGCATCCTTCCAGCCGTTAATGCCATCATCACTATATTGAAGTCTGAATTTCTTATTTGCAGTTGTGACACCCCAGCGGTTAATGTCGTATACGCTGCCCAGATCAACTGTCATCCAGCCTGTAGTCTCTCCTGAAGGTATAGTCAGATTGCCATCTGTATCCTGATTGCTGTAGCTTATATATTTACCGTCAACAATATTTTCATCCTGTACCCGTTTGGGCGGCGCCTGGACATCCGACGTTGCAGCCGCATTAATCATATTTCCTACTTCTTTTAACGAAACGTTGGTTACAAATATTGAAGTGGAATATGGTTTTTGTTGATTGCATGTTAGTTGTATAACAGCATCATCAACATCATCTCCACACCATGTAAATTCCAACTGATATGTATTTGGGTTTTTATCCTGTATCTTAAAGGTCTTTGTCAGGACGGAATCGTAGGGTAAGATACCGACATTCAACTCGGTTTCAGGATTTTGATAACTTGCGTCATGATCAGTCCATGCGCTGAAGTCAAGTTGGTATGTACATCCGTTTTTAAGCTTGATGCCTCTTGAATTAACAAAAAGGTTTGGTGTTCCAATATTTAGTCTTGCTGCTTTCTTTACCTCATTTGTTCCGGGATATGTAACTCTGTCCACTCCGCCGCCGACTGAGTTGGAGCTTTCAAAGATTTGAGCGCCTTTTGCAGCAGGTAAATCTACACCATCATAGGAAAGCTCAAATGCTGATATTGATAAATCGGATTTACTGCGGTCAGTAAGGCTGTCATTATAATCATATAAACATAGCCTGACGTACTGGGCTTCAAAGGTATCAACCTTTCTTTGGGGAACTACATCATTATATTCCGTACTCACATCCACCCATTGGTTCAAAGTCTCTGAAAATTTCTGAATTTTATATCTAAGGGCGGCTTTGGATGTATAATATTTTATTTTCCAATTATTAATCTTATATACATTACCCAGATTGGCAGTCAGGTATGTAAAGTATTTCTCGTCTCTCTTTAATGCAATCCAAAATGTATTTGCTCTGTCGTTTCCTACCCACCAAAAGGTATTTCCGTTACCTGAATCATACATAATCTTAGGCCAAGTGGACAGGACAGTATTTACTTCTGACTTTACTTCAGTATTTGGAGTATCAAATGAAATCGATTCATCTGCACTGATCACAACTGAGTATTCAGCTGCATTGCCCACAGGTTGTCCATTGTTCTTTCCTTCGACCTTGAAGGTATATTTACCGTCAGTCAGATTCAGTTGGAATGAAAATGCGCCGTTGTTAACATTTTGAGTCAATACATTTTGGGTTCCGTCATCAGCATTTGTGACGGTCAATACTGCTTCAGCAGCTCCATAAACGCTGCCGTATACTGACTGACTATGTTCAGCCACATTATTTTCAATACTTTTGATATAAATGTTTTCAGTTTTTTCTCCATAACCATGGTTTATCTGGAGTCCGTCATATGGAACGTTCTGTGATACGATCCGATATCCCCATGTACCTGTGTCCAATCCTGTCAGTTCAATATTATGCGACGGTAATGGATTAGATACATCCGCATACACCGAACCATCCGGTTTTACAATTTCCACCCCAACCAGGCTGCCAGCGCTTTCAAGCCGTATATTATATTCCATTCCCTGCTTGACGTCAAACGGATATGTCTGGCTAACACCAGTCCTTGCCAAAACATCTGTCTGCTGGTGAATATTGCTGTAACCCTGCGCCTGCAAAAGACTCCCTACATTTTGTGAGGGCGTTCCTACCGGTTCGATGCTTCCGCTACCGCCTGCAACCGTAAAGGAAATTGCTGTGGATGCCAAATGGGTATCTTCGCTATCATTTTCATCCCCGGTATCCCCATTTGTATTGAACGATACCTTTGTATTTTTATAGGTCTTTTCAACAGTTTTGTCCGTACTGTCGGTCTTTCCAGCCTCATCATAAGCCACTACCCTCAATATAAACCTTCCGGTTTTATAATCTGATGGTTTTATGGTATAGGTATACGGATATGAAGTGTCTACGGCAGCAGGAACCTTGCTGTCGTTAATATAGAATTCCACTTTCTGTACCTTTATATTGTCTTTTACTACCGCTTCTATCACCGTGTTGGTTGTAACGGTCGGATTTACCGGAGTTACAGATAATATTTGCGGAGGCTCATTATCCATCTGCATGTTGAAATCATTAAATACTTTCCAGATATCATATTCGCATCCTGCTGCATATCCCAGATCAAAAAGTTTTTTCCAGTAATCTTTCAAATCATTTCTGAAAAAGTTTGTAGGGTAAAAATTCTTAACCTTGGACATTATATCTGCAACTTTTGAAAATCCTGTTCCGGGCTCTTTGCTGTTAAAGCATTTTGTCAAATTCCAAAAAACAGCCGAATTGGACATCTCATTTTCAATGCCTTTATAAATAGGATTCAATGCAAGTTTTCTCCCATTCGAATACAGAAAATAATGTTCAAGATTTTCTATGTTGTAGCATATGGTTCCCGGATTATTACTTTTATCATATGACATAGCTTTATTGACCGGATTATTTTGAACACATTGCGCAAAATAGGTAGCCCAGCCTTCCGAGTATGCGATCCTTGAATTGTAAGGTTTATATGCATAATGTTCGCCTCCGTTGATGGGCATTGCAGATTTTTGAAACATAAAGGAGTGGCCCATTTCATGGAGAATAGTGTCCGGTTCGTAAATATCTTCCTTATTGATGTATATTTTAGGATAGAAAAATTTTGAACCCTCTTTGGACGAAATCACTGCATCTCTTTTTTCGAATTTTCCGCCTTGGGAATAATTGACTTCCCAGAACTTAGCCCCTCTCCGTATGGTCTGCATCACATTAAAGGCGCCGCTATCGTTATCAATGGTCAGTTGCCCCATATCCATTGTCCCTGCTGACGCATTCATTAATGGTGAAGTATACGCATTTGTCCATATGGAGCCTTCCAAATAGACTCTGGAATAATCGTCTTCAGAATTAATGGAAACATAAATTTTACCGTTTCCGTTCTGCTTCATTTGAAGGTTGCTGATTTCAAAATATCCATTGGCATCTGTCATTCCAGACCCGATTGGTGTTCCGTTATATTGTTGATATAAAGAGATCTTTGTCGAGGAAAGAGGCAAATTCGTAATATTGCCTGATTCATTGGCGCCTTTATAGTAGATATACCCTTTTACCTTATCGGGAACGGGTACAGGGACAGGGGTATTGGTTGGCAGAGGTTTGTTTGTCGGTGTAGCCGTTGCTATGATGGGCGTATTTAACCAACCACTGCTTCCGCCGCTGCCGGAATTTGACGGTGATGGTGATGGTGATACTGAGCTACCTATATAAAAGGTATACCGTAAATAAACTTCCGAGTCAGAGGGATCTGCTGACCAGATCCAACCTGCTCCCGGTCCTACGGAGTCCTTAGGACAAACATCTGCAGGGTTAATATTTGCAGGTAAAAGAGGATTCCATGAATCATCATAGTATGCCCTCCAGTTTGCATTACTCCACGAAAAGTCAACATAATCTTTTTTCATCCAGTCCAGACTTTCCGAAACATTTGTAGGATCAGCCTTTTTTGCTTTAAAGTAATCGCTTAGCTGATAAGGCGAATTTGAAAAAGACTTTGTATTCATTCCTGTTACATACCGGTAGTTATAAGCCCCAAGCCCATTAGGGCCGTCTTTCACCTTGATTACCGCTAGAGCTCCGCTTTTATCTAGCGCTGTATTTCTTCCTGCCTTTATAGCGATTACATTCTTTCCCTCATTGAAATTGGTCTGCCATGTGTCCATGGTATTCCAATTGCTTGTTGTCAAGTCACTTCCGATATGAGTTCCGTTCAAGTACAAATCATAGCTGCCAAAACTGGCTATATCTATTGTACCGCTCCAGTATGACTGAGCCTGAACTTTTTGCATTCCATTAAATCCTAATGGAAAAATGGAATACAGAAATGAAATGATAATAACAAACGCTGTGATTTTTTTCATTTTTCTCAAGTTATTCCCTCCCCTAGTGTTTTAAAATTATTCCAGGTTGTAGTCAAGGTAATAGCAAACTCTAAAATGTCCTTATTTTGCCTTTTGACAGCGGATTGAAAAAGACAAAAGCGACGGGGCAAAGAATGCCCCGAAATTTTTTGTTTTTGGATATTTTATTTATTGACTGCTACTATATTGATTTCAACTTGGAATTAGATGTACATTTTCCACATTTAATAAAAACAAAATTAAAGATAACAGTTTTTAATAGATTATTAGCATTTTGTCATTATCTTTGAATATAGTCTCCACTTACTTGATTCAGATTTAATTTAATCCTCATTGACAAATGCATATGGTATCTTCAAAAATCCCTCTTTTTCAACAATTTCAACTGTATCTCCGTTGGAAAGTCTATTATAATATTCTTTCGAAATACCTAATTCAATACCCTTACCATTAGAAATAGTCACTTTAATTAGATATCTATCAGGCGATTTTGAGCCTTTAGAAACCCTCATATTATCAATTTTGGATTGAACTACTATGGATTTAGAGGAATCAAAAAGATAATTTGTTTGAACCGCTGCTGCTGGAGCAAAAAACAAAATAGCAATTATAATAACCCAAATAGAAGATTTTTTCCTCTTATATTCATGTGTAAATCTAAAAAATATAAATATAAAAGTTAAGAATATCAATAGAACCCAAACCATAAGCATTTTGTAAGATGTTATGTTAAAATCAAGTAGTGAACGTATACCTAACCCGAAGCATGGAATCAAAATCAGGATAGAAATATTTATTTTCCCTTTTGTGAATGTTTTTTGATTCTTTTCATCTGCTATTGAAAAAATATCATTGTACTTAACATATAGAATAAAAATAGATATAAATAGCGCCATGCTTAATACGGACATTAATCTATAATTAATAATCAGAAATAGAAATGCTGCCGAGACCCCAACAGATACTACAGTCAACATCGCGCAGATAAGTTTTAGTCTTGCAATTAAAAGTTTATGCCTGTCAGCGTTAACATTCTCTATTATTGAATCTTCCATATCTACATTTTTATTCTTTAATTTTATATCTAATTTTATTCCATCAAAAAATGTCTTTATGCTTTCTATAGAAATGGTTTCCAATAATAGAAAACGTTTTTTAAAGCTATTACACTTGATGACAATAGAGCCACTATTAATAAATACTGAATTTTGAATTTTTTGAGTTTTATATTTAATAGAATTAATGTCACTATTATTGATAAGATAATCCTTCTTTTTACTAATAAACGTATTTTCGTTTGAAAAATCAGTTCTTATTAAGTCAAAATTCACTCCGCTTAATTCCCCACCAACGTAGATAAAGTAAAGCTTACCATCCCCTTTTATGCACTGATAAAAGCTACCACCTGAAGTCCGTAAAAGCAGAGATTTTTCACCAAAAGAAATTGAAGATAAAAGCTCATTGTTTTCATCATTTATTTTCTGTTCAAGCTCTTCCTGTTCTTTTATTTTTCTGGCAAGTCTCTTATTTATAGGTGAAGCTGAATTCTTCTCACGATCAAATAAGTATTCTCTTACTACCGGTACTGCCAGTACCAGTACCGCGCAAATTGTAATAAAAATCCCACTGAAAATGCCTGGTAATTCCTTGATCATAATAATAAATACAACAAATGTTATGCCAAGTTTAACGCCATACAAGAACATATATTTTCCACCAAATATATGCATCAAGCTACCGAAAAAGCATCCAGTAGTTATGATCAGAATGATGTCAATAAACCATTTATTTGTTATATTGAAGATCGATAAAGATAAAACAAAGAAACCAATAGATAACAACAGACCAAATAGCCCAATTATAACTTGCTTAGCAAATGTACTTTTCATATCCTCACCTTAATTTCGAATCTTAGTTATTGTTCCTCAAAGATATAATGCATTGACTCCAAAATCCTTAATCACTAATTATAATTTACTTTAATTCTGCTTAAAACTGTAAAACTTTGGTTTTCACCAAGTAATTTTTTTGTTTTTTCTTTGTTTTCAGCATTAAATTATATCATTTTTTTGTTTCTATAGATAGCCAAATGTAAAGTTTTATACAGGTTCGCTTTGATGGGTCTTCATTTCTCGAACAAGCGACTCCTTACAAAAAGCTTTATAGAATTGCTACCTTCATCAACAAACAGTTTAAAACAAATCCCTCGAAAGCCTCAATAATCTAAGCATATTCAATATCAAATCACAGGCTTCATCTTCCACTTCATCAATATTTCGCAGTCGCTTATCTAATGCTTCCGCTATACACTCCATTTGGCGAGCAATCTTGACAAAGCCTATAGCCTCAGCATCATTAGCAATACGTCTCCATGAAGCAACTGTTTGACTGTCCATCTTTCTTATGCCTATCTGCAATATATCAGACAAAGTGCGCTCCAAAGAAGAAAACCACCGAGCTACCGGATCAAGTACCGGAAGTTCCTCATGATTGGTTGCGACTTCACTTGCATGCAAACCCTGAGGGCCATCCAGCCAAGGTTGTATCATTGTCCTTCGACCACCTTGTTCAACAACTATTGATGCTGGAAAAATTGTTAATCCGGCTGAGTTTATTTTGATATGTCCTGCTGCAAAAATATGGCGTGCGTTCTCTTGCGAAAGGCTTTTTAGCAGCAACTCACAACCTGACGCAGCTTGTGACAAATATGGATGAACCATCGATATCTTCACGCCTTGACTATCAATAAACTCACATCGGATTTCTTGAGTCACAGGATCAAATCTCGGATTCTCAACCCCTGTGATTCCTATTACTTGAAAAGACTCGGCTACACGTCGAGCCCTGAGGGATGATGGAGGTTGAAAAGCCATGCGATTGTGGAGTTCTGCATAATCTAAATGAAGATTATTTTCTCTGAATCTTTCCCAGTTAAATGCCTGTGGATTAACTACCAGTTTGCGTCCTAAGGACAGAATGCCTGAAGCAGTACGTTTTGATGATCCTGATAGAAGCTGTGATCTTGCAATATCGATAAGCTTTGCGCCTGCTACAATCGGTGTATCTCCTAGAAATCTAAACTCGCGGGCAGGTCCATTTTCCGGATTCAAAAACTCTTTTTCAACAACAACAATTGAACCGCTATCAGTATCTTCTAAAAATACTTGTAAAACTGCGCTTTTAGACAGGATTCTTACACCTGAACCTAATCCGGTAAACCGACGGGTACCAAGTTCATGAGGCGTATCATAGCGAGTGCCGCCTACAAGTGCTGAAGGAATTGAATCTTGAGAAGATGATAGACAATCGGCGCGAAGTAAAAACTCGCCTGCATACTCAAGACAACGTTCTGGCGAAAAAAGACTATCATGATCTGTGTACCGTCTGAATTCAAGCGCAAGATCCGACATAATTTCAGCAGGCCATATGAGGCTTGCCTCACGAAGGCGCCTCTCCACACCTTTTAGCATGTCTTCAAAACGCGGCGGAAGAGAAGCAAATCCGAAATTCATTATCTCAGAAATATTTAATTTCCCCGAATCAAATATCTCGGGAGATATACCTGCGGACTTTGCTGTTACCACAAAACCCGACTCTTTATCCTTATTAAGAAGCCGAAAAGCCCATACGGCAATTAAGGACCCTGAAATCGCCATGTTACCTTCACAGTCGGCATGGGCATAGCGAAAATCGCCCAGTACAGAAAATCGGACCATAACCCCAAGACCATGGATCACTGCATATGGTTTCGAAGAACGAATACATTCAACTAAAAGGCCTTCAGAAAAGAGTTTTTTAGCTTTTGCCAAATGAGCTGGAGAAACCAGTGTTTCTATATCTGCATCAGATATTTCTCCGGGATCCCATTTTGATAAAACATCTGTTTCACTTTCGGGCGCTGCTTCTTTGTGAAACTGTTGATAAAAAAGCGCTGTTCTTACCAAATGGCGGCACATGGAGGTAGCCGGACATGTACACCTCCCGTCTTTAATAAGCGCGCCCGACGCAAACCGACAGGTAACACCATCAGACCATTGGACTTCTACCAGACCATCGTCGGTTTCATTCAATTCGCCGGTAAACAACGCTTCATCAAGATCACGTACTGCTCTTTTAACAGTTCCCCGATTTGTGAACACCTAAAGATCGTTTTCAGAAATTGTCAGTAAATCTTTTCGCATGATAATCTCCGTAATTAAGAAATGATTGAAGAATTAAAACAATTCTTTATATTATACACTATTGACTAATGGTAGTATATCATTGGATTTTCTCACCCACCCATGCAGCGAGTTCACCGGGTGTCATTGCAGCTACTTCAGCCCCCAAATTGACCATCTGTTGCGCAATAGCCTTATCATATTGTGGGTTGGCTTGTTCATCTAAAGCAGCAAGTCCCAATAGCTTTGCGCCACCCTCCACAATCCCATGAGTCGTTTGCAGAAGTCTCTTGGGATCAGATCCTTCGTAAAAATCGGTTATTAAAATCACCATTGCCTTGCGGGGATTATCAATAAGCGACTGCCCATATGCAAGAGCCTTCCCAATATCCGTACCACCACCCAATTGCGCTTTCATAAGCATTTCCACAGGGTCCAAGCAATCTGCAGTCACATCTACAATATTAGTATCAAAAAGTATCAGATGAGTTTTGAGAGCCTTGATTTCCCAAAAAATTGATGCAACGATTGCCGAATGGATAACACTATTAACCATGCTACCTGATTCATCCACAAGGATTATCACCTGCCATCGGTCAGCGCTTACACGTATCCTCGAATTGAATATCGGGTCCTGGATAACCAGCAGTCCCCTTGAAGTGTCAAAATGGCGAAGATTGCGGCATATGGTTGCTTTCACATCAAAATTTCTGGCAATTTTACGGTAAGAGCGGTGTTGACGGTCCCTGATCCCAAACAGAGGTGACTCAACTTGTCGGGCAAGTTTTTGCATAAGCTCATCGACTACCTTTCTTACAAGTTCACGCGCCATGGCAAGAACATTCTGATTCATTAGATGCTTGGTGTGAAGCACCGCTTTTAAAAGTGTTACGCTTGGTGTCGCGCGTTGAAGCAATTCCGGGTTGGTAACAAGTTCCTGAATCTCATACCTCTCTAAAGCATCGCGCTCAAGCCTTTCAATTGTCTTCTGAGGGAAAAGGTCATGTACATCATTTATCCATTCCGGTATGGTAATTTGAGAATCATCAAGAGAACCATGGCGACTGCCGCCACGAACGTTTCTTGAGTTATACTCCCTTGAATAAAGATATCCCAGAGCCAGATCACGTTTCTCGTCTTCGTCCGAAAGACATCCGCCGAATGCTGACTCGCTTCCCTCTCCTAAAGCCAACCGCCATCTAGCATTACGAACATGATTTTTTTCCGACATCTGTACCTCCTTTGAGACCATATTTCGAAAGAGTCTCATACAGTTTATTCTCAAAACGCAATGCTAAAAGAGCTTGCTCAGCATTAACAGTAAGGTTTTCAGGCGATTGATGATCAATTGTGCTTTTGTCAGGATTATTAGCGTCTTTAAGTTCAAGCAACTGCATAGATAAATAATACTTTTCTCTGGGTGTAAAATAAGTGAACGCCAGCCTTAATGACGGAACAGCTTCTAGGAATTCATCATCATTTAGCTCGATAAGCCATTGATCTATCTCGCTTAAGAAATCTCTGTCCCGTTGTATTGTTTCCCGCGCTAATGCAAAAAGGCCTGTAAGGTAATCCCCCATAAGGACTGGATCATAAAAAAGGCGAAGATCGCTTAGCATTGATGAATTTTCAATGAGTTTCAGTGACAAAAGCACGCCTGCTGCAGCACCCCGAAGCATTGGCGATTGCGCCAAGTCTTCCTTGACGCGTCTAAACACACCTCCCGTTTCTTCGAGAGTCAGCCCTAATGCGCCTGAGCAACGTTCATATACCGCATAGATACATCTGACTCCATCGACGTTGTATTTATCACCTTGGGCAGACACCCCCAAATTTTCAAGAAGGTAAAGACATCGTCTATAGGTTTCTAAAAAAAGATTGGTCATACTCTCTCGATTTTCAAGCTCCAGTACAATATTATAGCTGTATAAGTATAAAAGGTTATCAAGCGCCATAGTCGTTGCCGGAAAATCATAGCCAAACCGTACCATAGCCTCAAGTCGCTCTGCTAGTTTTCCAATTCTTCCGCTCAATCCTGCCAAAGCAGCATCTAGAAGCAGCTGAGATGCCTTTTTAATATCGCGGCCAGCTTTGTCAGCTCTTTCAACCAGCGCAGATGAAGCGGCATCGATGAGACATGGACCAAATGATGCAGCTTCAATCACTGAAGACGCAAATTCGGGCATCCACTTGATTGACCATTCTTCCTCCACATCCGCAAGATAGATGCCAGAACTTATTTCTGTTCCTCCTGCCAGCGAAAATCCCCTAATCCCAATAATACGCAGACAATGAAGGACACGACTTCGCTTTCGGTCATCCTGCCTATTCAGATTCAATGTGATATCACGCTTCTTTTCTGTAGGTGTAAGCCCTAATTCTTCAAGTATGGTTTCAATTTCACGCATAAGCAGAGGTACGGTTGTTCCTTCAGCCAGACGCCCTATACTATCACCTCGAAAGATATCTGAAATAACATCAAGCAGAGGATGAGTACTACCCCTTGCAAGATCATCTTTTATTAGCGCGCCCCTCAAGCCATCAATTATGTCCCTACGCCAAACGTCCCTGTGACCCCGAAGGTCTGCAAGAGCTCTACAAGTAGAACCTGCTGCAATCAAATCCGCTGTACTGAAAAGTACGCCTTTTTCACGCAGGAAATTAACAAGTCGACCTAAAAGAGGTCTGTAATCAAAGGATTTGTTTTTTGATCTGTCTTCCCATACAAATTCATAAAATCCTGGCCCTGGCATTCCTGATTTATAACCTGTCAGGCTATCCAGTCGTTCATTGGAAAATGGAGTCAGGGTGCAACCATATTCAGCCGGAAGATTTATTTCAATTTTGGGTTCATCAATGACAGGCTTTTGCGTGACAATTACTTCTAGCGCTGATGTATGATATCCACCTGTAACCACAAGTATGCTTCCTTTATATTTATCCATGCGCTCAAGTATCTGTCTTGCCATAAATCGTTCGCGCTCAATATCGATGGGATCGGGAATGTCAAGCTCACGGCAATTATCACAAAATGCGCGAGCTCTCAAAACATATTCGTCCAATGGTAATTCAGGATCAATTTCAAACAATTCATCCCAGAGCCCGTCAAAATCATCCACTCCCATCTCTTTACATAAACGGGTTATATAGGCGCTTCGTCGCAAATGTACATCTGCATACCTCTGTTCTTCAAGAACAGGTCGTTCTGGCAGATTCGGCTTTGCAGCTTCCATCTGACATATATGTGACCATGGCATATCAATAAATAAAACATCCGCTCCAATGCTGCGCCCCTTTTGCAAAGCCTGCCACTCGGGTGAATATGAAATAAACGGGTAGAATGCTCCCCGTCTTTCACCACCAGAATCCCTGAAATAACAATAAACCGCCAGAGGAAGACGGTGTGGCAGAAAGAGTTCATTAATGCGCTGATTGAAATCACTTGGTCCTTCGATCAAGACAGCATCAGGCTGAAGCCTGTCAATCAACTCATTCACTGCCCGCGCGGCTGCCGGACTATGGTGTCTTACAGGAAAAAAGAAAACTTTTGGATTATTCGAAGCATTTGATATATTCTTAAATATTTTATCTTCCATCAATACACCGCCGCGCTGCATAGAATTCTTTCCAATGGCTGCCTGCGCGATTGGCAACTATATGTTCAAAGTAATGACGAAGTTTTTTTACATCATCGCTTGAATCTTTAAGCGCAGATCCAAGCATATTGGTGACTAAATGTTCTGCTCGGACAATTCCATCTCCATAGTAAAAAGCATGCATGGCTGCCGCATATCCGACTGATATGGCTTCAGCAGTACTCATAACCGTATTTATCGGCTCCATTGATTTTCCTTCACAACTTAGCGCATTGCGAAGTTCGTGAAAAACCGTTACTAGAACCTCCGTTTTATCTGGTGGAAGAGTAATACTTACTCCTGCCCTTTTAAGCATTTTTTCGGTTTCCCTCTGGACAAGCGCAAACTCCTCCTTGAGATTTGGGATAGGCTGCACAGTTTCAAAGTTGAAACGTCGTTTAAGCGCAGCGCTCATCTCATTTACACCACGGTCGCGGGTATTTGAAGTAGCAATTACATTGAATCCCTGGCGCGCAAAGAGCGCATTCCCATCACTCTTAAGCTCTGGAATATGAAGCACACGATCACTGAGGACCGAAAGCAGGGAGTCCTGAATTTCGATTGGACACCTTGACAGTTCTTCAAATCGTACCAATTTACCTTCACTCATTCCCTTGTGTAATGGTGCTGCAACCAGAGCGCGTTCTGAAGGGCCCTCAGAAAGTAAAAGCGCGTAATTCCACGAATATCGGATCTGGTCTTCGGTAGTTCCAGCGCT
>JAUZPS010000299.1 GCA_030705945.1 Bacillota bacterium | reverse complement strand
TTATACCGTGTCCAACGGGCAGATTAATGTAACATTACCAAGCTGCAACAATAGTTCAGGATATCGTATATACATAACTCCAAAGAGCAAGTAAATAGGGAGCTGATGTTGATGGTATGGCGCTTTAAATAAATGGTATTAATCGAGTAGGAGGCGGTGACGAGACTGTGAGAAGTAATGTGTAAAAACAAAACTTCTCACAGTTTTTTATGCGCTTCTGAAAAAACCGCTGGGAAATGTTAATTATCCTGAATTAAGTCGAAATAACTCGACTTTAATTAGCTGGTCTTGTATTACAGCAAAACGTAAACTGATTATGTTTATATTATGAAATTTTTTTATCATGCCGATAATATCTACAACCATACTGAATTTGCGATATGATTAAGGGCGTTTCAAAAAATTCCTTGTTTAAGTTTTATATGACGAAAACCCATTATATCAAGTTTTTGAAACGACCAGTTATTTTTTTGATACTACCTAATACATTCAAAACAAATCATAATGAGGAATACAAACCATGGATATTTACAAAACACTTTTAAATGATGAGTTAGGACGGGGAGAAAAAGTCGCATGGGTTTTCAGATGGATCTTATATGCGCTTGTTTCTGCGCTTTCAGCAATTGTGTTTTTCATTCAGGGAAGACCGAATGGTTTTTATGGAATGGTTTTGTGTGCAGGTGTTCTTACATACAACCTTCTACTTACATATTTTATCAAAAATAAACTTTATTATGCTTGGATTCGTTATGTTTCAGCTACAATTGATGTATTGGGACTAACCTTTTACAATGCCTTTGATGCGTATTACAATTCGTCTCTTGTCCCAGTGACAACTGCAACGCTCTTACTTTATCCAGTAATTATTTTTTTGACTTCACTTAGATTGGACAGAAAATTGATAATTTTTTCTACGTTGATGTCTATAGCAAGCATGAACATACTTTATATACTAGAATCCCCTCATTTTGATCCGGTAATTGCTGAAAAAATTGTAAGCAGCGATATTCTTGGTCAAGTATACAGAACAACTTATGTTCTTTTATGCGGTTTTTTGATGTTATTTATACCTGGTACAGTAGAAAGACTATTAAAAAGCCAGCAGGATATTTATGAAAACAACGTAAAAAACTACGAACTTGCGCATAAAGATAAACTTACAGGTTTAGGAAATCGAATATTATTTGATGAACAAATTATACAAACACATGACATTGCTTTAAAAAACAATTCGAAGTATGCTGTTATTTTTATTGATTTGGACGGCTTTAAGGGTGTAAATGACTCCTATGGTCATTCTATCGGAGATCAAGTTTTAAGCATAATTTCAAAAAGAATAATTTCAGTTAAAAGGCATAATGATACAATTTGTAGAATTGGCGGAGATGAATTTGTTATAATAATTAATAATATCTCCGAGACAGACATAATAAAGAATTTATGTTTTCGTATTCTCGATTCAATAAAAAAACCCATAAATATAATGAATTTCACCATTTTATTGGGAGCTAGTATAGGAGTTGCTATTTTCCCTGATAACGGGAACTCATGGGAAAATATAATAAAATCTGCTGATAAAGCCATGTATAAGATAAAAGGATCTGGCAAAGGAGGGGTATTATTCTGTGAAAATGATAATGACACTTTATTTTAGGTAATAGAAAAAAATAAATAGTTTTTCTTATCTTATTCTGACGTTGAAAGCTCTTTTCGATGTAATGTCCTATGAAATATTCATAAGATCAATAATATGTTTGATTAAAGTGTACAGCAATAGCTATAACATCAATCATATTTATACAATTATCCTGATTTAAATCGCAGCCATAATTAAAGTTCTCATTTGTCGAATTAGTATTAAAAGCTTTTGCTATCTCCACTACATCATACATGTTAATTGAATTATCTTGATTGATGTCTCCTTGCCATAAAATAATAGGTGAATTAGCTGATCCTAAATTCATATTTAAACTGTCAACTTTTATTTCCATAAGTAAGTATCCAGACTTGCTGATCCTGAGCGTATAGCTGTTTGAATTTTGGGGAAGATTTGAAATCCTGAATGCTCCATCCTGATCAGTAAAAGTACTGAGATTTTCGCCAACAACTTCAACTTTAAATCCTTTTTTTAAATTTGATTGTTTGGGAAGATTATAAAAATCAGGGGATACATAACCTGATATAGTAGAAGATGGTGTTAAGTTAGGCATTATGGAAGTATTTTGGCCAAAGACTTGGACTATCCCATGTTCGTCTAATATAACTATATTATCTGTATTTAATGTTACATAATTACTATAACCCATAGATACAGACTTAACATTTTTTAACCATGTTGGAATATTATATTTACCAAATTCTTTTAAGCCCCATTCTACAACTGTTCCGTCTTCTTTTAATGCTATTGTATTATTGTAGCCAGCATATATAGCCTTAACATTTGTTAATCCAGATGGAATATCACACTGGCCATATTTGTTCCAACCCCATGCTATAACTGTTCCATCTCCCTTCAATACTACCGAATATCCATCTCCTGCAGCTATAGCCTTTATATTTGTTAAACTACTTGGGACATTACATTGACCATAATCATTGTTACCCCAAGCGGTGATTGTATTATCTTCCATTAATGCTAATACGTGATCTTGTCCAGCAGCTATTGCTTTAACATTTGTTAATCCAGGTGGAATGTCACGCTGTCCCATACTATTGCTTCCCCATGCTACAACTGAGCCATCTTCTTTTAAGGCTACTGTATATTCCCCTTTTGCAGCTATATCTTTAACATTTATTAAACCTGCTGGGACATCGCACCTCCCTAGACTATTATTTCCCCAAGCTACAACTGTGCCATCTCTTTTTAATGCCACCGTATGTTCCTGACCTGCAGTAATAGCTTTAACATTTGTTAATCCAGGTGGAATAATGCACTGTCCCTGACTATTACTTCCCCAAGCTACAACTGAGCCATCCTCTTTTAAGGCTGCTGTAAATCCGCCTCCGGAAGCAATATCAATTGTTTTTATTAATTCAGTCGGAACAGTACATTCACCATAAATATTATAACCCCATGTAACTATAACGCCGTCTTGTTGAAGAGCAACAGAATGCTCTGATCCAGCAGATATTTCCTTAATGTTTTTTAGCTTTGTTTGGTCAAATGGTTTATGTAAATCTTTATTTCCCATTTCGATAACAGTCCCATCTTCCTCTAATACTACTGTGTACTCAAAGTTAGCTGACACTGCAACTGCATTTGTTATTTGTGTGCTACCACAATTATAATCGTCGCCCCAACCGACAACAGTCCCATCTTCTTTTAAGACTACTGTATGATAATATCCGGCAGCAATAGACTTAACATTTATTAATCCCGCTGGGATATCGCACTCTCCCTCATAATTTCTACCCCATGCAACGATAGAGCCATCTTCTTTTAAAGCTACTGTATGATCTCCTCCTGCAGAAATTGCTTTTACTTTTGTTAATCCTGCTGGAACGTTACACTGCCCGAAAAGATTATACCCCCAAGCTACAACAGTACCATCTTCTTTTATCGCCACTGAATGTCCGCCCCCTGCAGAGATACTTTTTACATTTGTTAAACCAATCGGAACATCACATTGACCATACTTATTATTACCCCACGCGACAACTGCTCCATCTTCCTTTAATGCCAATGCATGTCCGTCACCTGCCGCAATTGCCTTTACATTTGTTAATCCATCTGGAACCGTACTTCGCCCGTCAGTATTATAGCCCCATGATACAACAGTACCATCTTCTTTCAAAGCTACTGTATAACTATTCCCAGCGCTAACAGCTTTAAATTTGATTTGACTCGTATCTTGAGCATAGCCTTTTAATGATATTTGTACAAAAGTAAATGCTAAAAGTAAAAGCATCAATAAAATTCTTTTTTTCATTTCAAAATCCCCTAAATAATATAAATTTCATATATGACTATTATACATTATTTATGGGGTATTATGTTATATTGAGCTTGAAATTCTTATAGATTTAATGTGATTAAGTGTACATGTAATATCCTTTATATAGTTCGATACATGCATCTTTGAGCCCAAAGTATTACATTTTAGTTAGCCGCTTTTTTCTCACTGTGAACTATTTTTAACAATTTACTGATTACTTTTTTAATGTTCAGAAAATTTCCCTAAATATTCTTTTAACTGTGATGGATCATTTGAAAAAGCAGCAATAAGCCTTAATTGACTCTTTTTTCTTACAGAATAGCCCACTTCCTCAAGTTTACACACTATGAAATTTGGATTTATCTGTTTCTAAAAAAGAACCATAACATTCTGCTTCAACATACTGTTCACTTATATCTTCCCATATGAACTAGCAATCACTTCTGTTAATTTTGTATTGCATTTAATACAGAAAAGTTCCATAAAAACCCCCCTTCTTTTCTTCCCGTTAAAATTAATCTACATAACTAAATACCTCTTCTATTGGTTTACCAAATACCTTTGCTATATCATAAGCCAATCTTAACGATGGGCTATACAGACCTTTTTCTAATCTCATTATAGTTTCTCTTCTGACATTAACCCTAATTGCCAGTTCTTCCTGCGTCATATCCATAGATGCTCTTAAAACTTTAATCTTAGTCACAAGGGTGCTCAAATTCATACACCTCGTTTTTCATGATAGATAAGAGCTATAACAAAACTTACAGCTACTGCAATATATAAACAGATCAACAAAGAAAGTAAATTAATATTTAACCCTATTGCATATATAAATATTACAGCAGCTAATCCAATAATAGATATAAAAAATCCAATAGTTGCAGACTTAAGGAAATTCTCTACAAATAACTCATCTCTTACTTTTGGAACTAATCCTAGTATTCCAATAACACCAAAAACACCAATTATATAATATTTTCCATCCAAAAAATTATAACTATTCTTTAAAACATAATGATTAATTATATTAATTAAAGTTAATATAATTGGCATAGCAGAAACAAATATAATAAATAGAATCGCTCCTATTTTCCTTGTAACATTGATTTTCATAACCAAAACCTCTTCTCATGAATCTAATGTGACATATTTATAACTTTATGCTACAAATATATCACATTTGTAGCATAAAGTCAATAATAACTGGAGAAATGCGGACTTTATAACTTTATAATTTACATTGCATGCTAAATAAAAAACAAATGAGATGTACATTAAAAACAAATTGTAGTCGATTTCTTAATCTATACTTATTAATCAGATTCTCCAAGCATAACACTCCAAAATAAAAAAATTGGTGTACAAGCGCTTTTGACCCATACACCATAATCTAGAAATATTCATTAATTACGCCATCTTGATGGCTTTTTCAAATATCTCATTGATTCCAACAAAAGTATCTTTAATCATATTACATCAGACGCAACGCATTAATATTTTATTTACCAGTATTATCAAGATAGCTGTTCTCTTCATAATTTCTGCCACTAGGGCTAGAGCCCTCACTGTATCCCAAATCAGCATTATTCAAAACTCTACTGGTACCCTTCTGATTCTTCCATTTGTTATTTATATAGGATATGCCAAAAGTTATTATACTTAAGATAAACAATACAAGAACTTTAGCAATTGTTTCTGTACCCGCAAGGTCAATGAATATCGTTTTTGCCGCAACTAATACAAGAACCGCTGAACCGAACCATCTGAAGAAGGATTGTTTGCTGTATGCTCCCCACAAGAATATTAACAACGCGTATATTCCCCATGTTATAGAGTAAGTAAGCTCTAAGTCTATAAAAGTTATCTTGTAGTTTTCCCAAAGGTTATCAATCTGGAAGGTTAAAAGTCCTCCAACAATTATATGGCTGATTATTGAAAAGGTATTTGATATATAATAATTAAATGATTCATTATCGATTTCATTTTTAAACAACTTGAACTTTAATTTAACTGATATATAAAATCCGAATGCCGCTAGGAGAACCCATGCCAAGCCTGAGAAGTTTAAGATCGGTATAAATGTCCCGAACCAATTTCCTAAAGGTGTTACCCATGTGGTTATGTACCAGTAACTTCCTGTAATAACCCATATACAGATTGCCGCTAATTTAAGATAATCAATATTCTTTATCTGACCTACGATAAGTATAAT
>JAUZPS010000298.1 GCA_030705945.1 Bacillota bacterium | reverse complement strand
TTCTTTCCAGTCATTTCGCCTATCTCAATTTTTATTACTAATGTTCGTTCAAATACCCTTTCATCATACTGGAAACTAGTCTTTCCTGTATGTTTTGTCATTAAGGCGTCAAGCGCTTTAGTTTTTTCTGCAACATCATCTATAAAAGTAGCTTTACCTGTTCCAAAAACACTCATAAACCTTGCGCCGCATCTGCAAGCCTCATCCTCGATTATAACTTCAGCGCCTATTTCTGTCTGAAACGCTATTTTGTTATTCTTTTTTAGCGCCTCGATTTTCCGCCCTTCCTTTGCCGAGTGTATATATATGCGCCCGTCAATATGCGCAAAGTTCATAGCCACTATGTAGGGCTCGCCATCATCAACCATAGCGATTCTAATGATATCTGCTTTGTCGAGAATCTTTATAATATCGCTCTTATCAGTTATTTCTTTTTCGCTTCTTCTCATACCCATTCCTCCTCGTGTTTATTGTATAATTATACACTATATCGTATATTTATACAATCATTGTTTGTACATTTACATTATAGATACTCAGTTCCTGAAGCTTTCTATATAAAAAGCACTATTAATCTTACATTTGACGGAGCAAAATAACGAACGCTTTAACGTTATTTTGCGATAGGCAAATGTAAAAGATTAATTGCTTTTTATATATCAGTTCGATTTGATTTGTCTTGCCGCGTTTCAAAAGATCTATTATATTAAAAGCGCTATCAATACAGAAGTTTTATTGCCGAATTCAATACATTTAACAAATAGTTCATATTTCCTTAAAAATTCAGTTCTAAAATTAATAATATGATAAGTTAATCCAACGAATGATTAAAATATCGCTATCGGTTAAGGAACCAAGATTATATGGAAAAGTATAATTATTTACATACTTTATGCCGATAGTAATATTTCAATAATTCAAAATAAATATAATCGTAGGTATCGGAGAGGAGAATTTATATGTCAAATAATGATTATAATAATTTCGAAAACAATGAATTAAATTGCAATCCTACTTCCAAGTTCAGTCAAGAAAATATGTCAGTTAAGTCTGATGAGGCGGCGCCAAGCCCAATTAACTATTCACATGATAACGGAGCAGCAGAGGTAAATACATTTAACGCTCGCAGCAATGAACCGGAATTCGCTCATGGCTTCAGTAAACCAAAAAGTAAAAAACCAAAGCTTCTTGCTCAAATGATAGCAGTTTCAGTAGTCAGCTCTATTATAGGCGGAGCTGTTGTAGGCTCTTACTTTCAGTTTGCCGCTCCTATAATACATCCGACTAACTCAATTTCAACACAAAGCTCATTAGGCAGCGCTCAAACTTCGAACTCATTATCAACCAAGGCTCAACTTGTATTGGACAGCCAAACCTCAGATTCATCTGTAACCGACATTGCTCAAAAGGTTGGTCCGTCTATTGTGGGTATCAGAGTAACAACGCCAGCTCAACGCAGAAACGATATTTTCGGAGGCTTCTACTTTAATGGCTCGCAGCAATCCCAGCCAGATCAAACCGGCGAAGGTTCAGGAATTGTATTAAGAAGCGACGGCTATATAATGACTAATAATCATGTTATAGCAGACGCTATAAACACCAATACCGGCAAGATTATTGACGGAGCTAAGATAGAAGTATTCTTATCTAAAAAGACCGACACTCCTTATGTCGCTCAAATTGTCGGACATGACTCCATAACTGATCTGGCTGTTATCAAAATTGACGCGACAAATCTTCCGGCAGCAGAGCTCGGAGATTCTGACGCAGTCAAAGTCGGCGAACTTGCCGTAGCCATCGGAAACCCAGGCGGTCTTGAATATATGGGCTCTGTTACGGTAGGCGTTATCAGCGGGCTTAACAGAACAGTTGAAGGTGATGACAACAAGGGCTTCAAGCTCATTCAGACAGATGCTGCCATCAACCCTGGGAACAGCGGTGGAGCGCTAGTTAATTCAAAGGGACAGATTATTGGTATAAACAGTGTAAAAATTGTAGCTCAAGGATTTGAAGGTCTCGGTTTTGCAATACCTATAAATAAAGCAAAGGAAATAGTTGATAGTCTTATCCAATATAAATATGTTAAAGGCAGAATTCAATTGGGAATAACAGGCGATGAAAGTTACACAGAGGATGTAGCTAAACAGAATGATATGCCTGCGGGCGTATATGTTTCAAACGTTATAATGTTCAGCAGCGCTTACAAGGCAGGCATCAGATCAGGAGATATTATAACCAAATTTGACGGTACTACAGTCAAATCTGTAAGCGATATTAACGACATTAAGGCAAAGCACAAGGTCGGAGATGTAGTTTCAGTAGAAATTTACAGGGATAATGCGACCAAAACCGTGCAAATAACATTAGCAGAAAGCAAAATAAACTAAACCCGAGTATGTCAAAAAATAGATTCATTTAACTTCCCCCTTCTATATATATAAATAAAAATACCTGGAGATGATCCAGGTATTTTTATTTATATAGTAAGATATAAAATTTTACATTTAGTTATCTTTAGCTATCCTCGAAATACTCTCATTTGGATTTTGATCAAATTCACCGCCATGATAACAAATCAGAGTCTTAATATCATATTTCTCTAACTTCTTAAGTGAGTTTTTGGCTAGATCCATGTCATATGTAAATCTTGGATCTGGTCCGTACAATTGCCCATCAACGACACTTAACACATCTCCAGCAATCATTGTACCGCTTTTTTTGTGATAAATGCTAATATGGCCTGGAGTATGCCCCGGAGTAAAAATGACCTGCATACCTCCGCATACATTTAGCTCTTCTCCATCCTCAACAGTTTTGTTTACCTTGCTTGCAAAAACCTCTTTTGGAGTTTTGGATATTCCTCCGTTAGCAGCTTTTATTCTCTCTGACACTTGAGCAATAAAATCAGCAGTCATCTTGATAGGCATCTTTTCAAATTCCAGATATGGTTTTTCCAAAGAGTGAGCTACTACCTGTATTTTATCGCCAAGTTCTCTTTGTATTGCGGATAAGCAGCCAATATGATCCATATCCTGGTGAGTAATAATTACCATTTTTAGTTTCTCAAATGAAACACCTAACTTTTCCATTTTAGCTTTGATTAAATCTAATTGCCCGGGCAATCCTGTATCTACCAAAACAACATTTTCCTCATCCCAAATAAGCGTAGGATAAATTATAGTTTCCATTCCAGGCATTTTCATAGGTAAATCAAGAGTATGAATTCCTTCCGTAATTTTCATAATACTGATGCCTCCTTTTTTATAATGATTTAATCTTTTTATATTCAAAAATATATTCTACAGCAGCTTTATATCCTCCTGCTTCTCTAAAGGACTTTCCAATCCTTCTACTTGTCTCCTTGAACTTTGATTCACTTAATACATGAGCGACAGAATTAGTAAGCTGCTCTGGTGTTATATCATCCGCCTTCAAGCTTATACCCGCCCCCGACATCACTATCTGCCGCGCAATCATATGCTGATCGTTAGCCTGTGGTATGGCAACTATAGGAACTTCAAAGTACAATGCTTCGGTAACGCTATTCATTCCTGCATGGCTAATAAACACGTCAGCTCTCTTAAGGACTTCCAACTGAGGAACATAGTCCCTTATAATAAAATTATCAGGAATACTTTGCAACCTTTCCACCCCTGACTTTTTCCCGATAGATAAAACAACCTTCATTTCTTCACCTTTAAAAGCCTCTATGCACTTGTTATAAAACTCTATATTATCATTATTTATAGTTCCCATAGAAATATACACCACATCATTTCCGTCGAGATCTTCTAATGTTAAGTTAACTAATTCATTCCTTTCGCCAATTGAGGGTCCTACAAACTTAAAGCTTTCGTCAAAACTTTCCGGATCAGGTTGAAAAGCTTTTGAAGTGTACACAATATTTAACTCCTCTTTTTTGAAAAACACATCCATAAGGGTAAGCTCTCCCACTCCCAACTCCTTTGCGGCATTATCCAAATTGTAATATAAAGCATCCAATTCAGGATGAAATCCCCTCTCAAACATATGCGGAGGTAATGGAAGTTTATTCATCGCAAAGGTTGTGCAGGAGCAAATTGACGGTATATTCAAAAGCTTGCCGATAATATTACCGCCTCCAAATATGGAGTCATGAATTATGTAGTCTGGTTTAATATCCACTATCTTCTCAAGAATTAATGGGACCATTAACATATCACTCTTAAGAAAATAATCAACAACGCTGTAAAACGGATGGCTTCCTGTAAGCTTGAAGGATCTATTGAATTGAGCAAATTTTTCGCCTATATCAATATAATTTGCTCCGTTTGATACAACCTTATCCCTAAACTCAGCCGCAGATACGTAGAATACTTCTTCCCCCCTATCTACAAGTTCTTTGACCAGTGGTAGAGTGGGGTTGATGTGTCCATGCGCGCAGCCGTTTATAAATAATACTTTAGACATTTTATTCCCCCCTTTCAGAGTTCTATATCAAATATTAGCCATTTAACCGGCTAATTGTCTCCTCACACCATTTTATCGCAGCTTCAGTCGCGATAATTCCATATCGCAATGGCGCAATCCAATATACACTCTCGGGTTTCTCTGATTCTTTCTTATTTTTCAAAAAGGATTCTTCCATCGCTCTATACTCTTCCAATCTTGATTCGTATCTTTGCTTGACCAATTTAATCATTTCGATAACTCTCTCTTTCGGGATGTTACTTCCAAAAGATACCTTAAGCAACAACTCTGATCTGGCAGGCTGAAATTCAATTGGCTCCATCATCCATTTACAGAATTCCTCCCTGCCTTTTGCTGTAATACTATATTCCTTTCTTCTTTCATCTTTAGAAGAAGCAGCTTTTGAGATAAGTCCTTCTTCTTCCAATTGCGCCAAGACCGGATAAATATGGCCAAAGTTTTCATTCCAGAAATGAGCTATAGTTTTATCACAGAATTTTTTAATATCATAGCCAGATCCTGACATAAGACTAAGAACTCCAAGAATGGCGTACCGTGTTTTATTCTTTATTGCCATGACACCCCTCCACATATCAGACTGATATATTAAATTATATATCAGTCTGATATAGTTTGTCAAATTAATAATTTATTATTGTTTATTGCAAAGTATATAAATCAATCTATATAAAAAGCACTATTAATCTTACATTTGACGGAGCAAAATAACGAACGCTTTAACGTTATTTTGCGATAGGCAAATGTAAAAGATTAATTGCTTTTTATCTAATGCTTCAGAATTATAAAGGAACACGATAACGTGGTTAAGATAGAAAGCAAAGATGGAGTAGGAACAACATATATAATAAGGTTTCCATTATATTTGGACGAAACCTGTGATCCTAATGGAAATAATGCATTAGCTGTAAACACATGATTCCCAACACCATAAAACATAATACAGATCATTGCTAATCAGGCTTCAACAAATGCTACACTCAATTCCATCAGGGACACATTGTTTTCTGTAACTAGCGGAATACATATGGTTTGTTGCTTATCGCTTGTTATCTCTATATTTGAGCCCGTTAATATTGACGGCGGCGTTATATCAATTTTATAACCATTTTTATAAAATACTGTGGCTGTATTGCCTAATATCATATTTGCCAACTCCGATAGAGCGCTCTTTGACAAATCATCCAACTCATTTACAGGCATTCCCATCATCATAGCGGAAGCAACTTTGCAGGCAAAATCATTATCAAAAAACAAAACCGCTTTGCCCTTAATTGCGCCTACAACTCCAACAACAATTATTACGCCTGACACATTATAGGTTGGAGGTTTTAGATATAATTTTCCGATACTGACTTCTATCCCGGTTGTTTGTTTAAATACATTGGATGTAGCCTCTATAAAAGGATTTATGTATGATATATTCATCAGATCATTTACTCCATTCATTAAAATTTTATCCACTAAGATATTCATCGGATTATAAATTTATTTTCTGAAGCAAATCATGCATGGTAAAAAAAGGTGTCTTGTAAAATACAGACGTATTAACTGCATTTTTAATGTAAAATCTTTTTCGCAACTTATATATATAAAAAGCACTATTAATCTTACATTTGACGGAGCAAAATAACGAACGCTTTAACGTTATTTTGTGATAGGCAAATGTAAAAGATTAATTGCTTT
>JAUZPS010000297.1 GCA_030705945.1 Bacillota bacterium | reverse complement strand
GTTTCTTCATCAAAAGGAATTCTTGTAACCCCGTATATTCCCTCACTTGCTGCTGCGAGCAAAATATTTTCAATGCAGCACCAAATCGAAGCAAAACCGTTTAAGGAAGATAGAATTTTGGGTTTCAGAAGAGGTTCATATATACGGAAAAACGGAATTATGAGACACCCTGAAGTCACAAGCATTTTGTACTGCTTTGGAATTCCGTCAAAGTACATATCACGTTGTTCCATGTCTGTACAGCCCCAATTATCCAGTATAGCAGCGACATCTTCTTTTGAGAAATTCTTGGTTACTTTACCAATTGCATTAAGCCTTGCAGCTTTATCATTTAAAACAATAAATTCCCATTCCCTCAAATGATTATTAGTGGGTGCTTGTAACCCCGCATTGAGAATCTTTTTAACAATATCATCCGGAACTTCTCTGTCGTCAAAGTCTCTAATTGTTCTCCTTGAAAATATAGCTTCATAGATGTCCATCTTATCACCTCGTGTATTTATTTTATTTATATAAAAAGCAATTAATCTTTTACATTTGCCTATCGCAAAATAACGTTAAAGCGTTCGTTATTTTGCTCCGTCAAATGTAAGATTAATAGTGCTTTTTATATAGCTTAAAGAATATAGTATTTATTTCTATTAGGTTTCTAAAAATTCCTTCACATTATCGCGCCTACATTTTAATTGTCTTTCTATTTTTTCTATTGGAATTAATTAGTCCTCCTATTAATGAAACATACAGTAAAAATGTTGCAATTATAATCAAAGGGCCTACAAATCCTAACGATTTACCCTCAATATAAACTTTTGCAGCAAGAATAATTGTGATTAGGTATGGTATTAAGCAAACTAGAATTAAGGCTAGAAGTCTATTATTTCTTCCGATGATTGATATGTTATCGCTAAATGCTTCTGGTCGTTCTTTATCATACTTTATTCTCCATGTATATGCTCCAAGACTATAATTTACAAGTTCCCATCCGGCATCTATAAAAATCGTTTCATAATCTTTCTTTTTCTTTCCATGGTAGTCATAGCAATATCTGATTTTTCTTGATTCTTCTTTTGCAAAATAATGTATCCAGCCTCCCAATAATATAGCTTTGAGATTCCAGCCTTTTAACTCATAATTTTCCAGCCATTTTTCATAATTTTGTGGAAGTGAGTTTGTAATAGGAAATAGTTTTATCATATTGAGCCCTCCTCAAATTTTTTTCCATTCTCATATAACTCTTTAAGTCGAGATATTTCTGTTTTTATTACTGCTAAACCAATTTCACTAATCGCAAAAAATTTCCTTCTATCCTCTTCAGCATATGGTTTAATCAGACCATCCTTTTCCAATCTCGAGAGACTAGTATATATTGTTCCTGCACCAATTCTAATCCTGCCATTAGTGATTTTCTCCACATATAATATAACACCGTATCCATGTCTGGGCTCGGTAAGGGAAAGTAGAATATAGTACATAGTTTCTGTCATTGGAAGGTATCTATATATTGCTTTTTGCGTATCCATACATGTATCTCCTCTCGATATATCATAATTAAATATATCGTGCCGAGATATATGGTGTCAATATAATTTTCAGTTAAACAAATTATATTTATGCATCGGTACATGTGATTAATAGAAGCATTTCTATTAATCACATTGCTATGGGCATTTACCAATTAATCAATTCATTAGAGAGGTGGTAATCTTATGTTTAAAAGATTATTTATATTTTTAGTAATACTCAGTTTAGTCATGAGCCTATGTAGCTCAGCTTTCAACTTCAAAATCAACATCAATTCCTTGTTCGGCATAATTTCCTTGACTTGCATTTGGATAATATTTAAGCCTATATACCTCTGTTTTATAGGTTTTGACGGAAGAAACAGGTGACAATATTCTGCCCATTAAAAAACAGCTTAAGAAAGTAAACGCTTTTGACGATACTATAATTTAGAAAACAAAGGCTTTTTTGGTATAATTGTTCAAGCAAAGGCTATATCTGAGTTTGACTTTAATTGCTATGCTGTAGCTGGATTGACGTATTTGATAATGCTGTTCAACATACCTCATAGGGTGTATATTTTGACTCGTACTACCAGCTAGAAGGGAGAATCAGGATGAAACTCAAACTGAAAAATAAACTTACACAAATAGGTACAAAGCTTTCATTAATGACACTAATAGGTATAGTTATTATTAGTATAATTGTAAATTTAATAGCTGTTATAACAAACAATATAATAGCTGTTAAACTAATGGGATCAAATGTTTTAGGAATATCAAGTATTACAGCAACTTACATAGATGGTGATAAGTATGAGAAACTGGTAAATAACTATGATAGTGAAAAAGATTTTTATACGGAAATGCAGAAGCTTATGTATAAAGCTAAACAAAATGCTACTGCAACATACCTATATGCTATGAAAAGAAATAGTGATGGCACCTATACATACATTATTGATGGATCAGATGAAATTGGCGGAGAAAACTTTTTAGCCTATGGGTATTGTGATAAGGAAGAAAAGTTCCCTGTGGAGGCAGATCTTACATTGGATAATGGAACACCTAAATATACAAAAATTTACCATGATGATATTTACGGTAATTTGATATCAGGTTTTGCGCCTATAAAGAACTCTAATGGAGATATAGTAGGCGCAGTTGGATGCGACATGATTGCTAATGATGCATTGGCATTAATAAAGCGTTTTCAATATACAGCTATAATCTCGATTTTTGTTATTACCATAATTACAATCTTGGTATTTTATTGGTTAATAAAAAAAATGGTAACAAAGCCAATCAAAAAAGTTGTAGAAGCAATTACTAAAATCGCGGACAATGATTACTCGTATAATTTAGATAGAAAATTCTTAGAAAGGAACGATGAGCTGGCAACATTGGCGCAAGGAATAGAAAATATAAGAGTTCAGACTTCTAAAGTATTGAATAAAATAATAAATATTTCTAAAGAATTAGTTGTCTCTTCAAAAACACTTTCATCTGTTTCTAAGGAAACGTCTATATCAATAGAAAATGTAGCAAAAGGAATAAACAGTATAGCCCAAAATGTTCACGATCAAGCTGTTGACACAGAAGAAGGATTTAACAAAGTAAGCATACTGGACGGCAAAGTAAAGCAGAATAATGAGTTAATAAGCGAGTTAATAAATTCATCTAGAAATATGAGCGATTGTGTAGCCATAGGTAAAAAATCTGTTGATGATGTACTGAAAAAATCAGAGCAAACAAGTAGCGCGATTGAAAAAATACAAAACAAGTTATCTGTAACAAATAAAAACTCAGAGCAAATAGGACAAGCAAGCCGTGTTATTGCATCAATAGCTGAACAAACAAATCTTCTTGCATTGAATGCAGCTATAGAAGCGGCGCGAGCTGGTGATAACGGTCGAGGGTTTGCTGTTGTTGCAGATGAAATAAGAAAACTTGCAGAGAAATCATCTATGTCCACAAAAGAAATAGATGTGGTTGTTAATACATTGTTTAACAATTTAAGAGATACCTTCTCAGTAATGAGTTCTGTAAATGAATACAATAAAGAGCAGAAAAGCAGCATAGATGCTACACTGGAAAAGTATATACAAATAGATGGTGGAATTGCTAAAATGCAAGAAAGCATAAATAAATTAATTGAGTCAAGTACTAATATATCAGATAACTCTGAAAAGCTACGGGATATAATTAATGGAATTACTATAATTGCGGCAAATAATTCAGCAAGTACGCAAGAAGTATCAGTGTCAACTGAAGAACAAATTACATCTATGGGGCAAATAGCTGGGCATAGCAACCAATTAGCAGATATAGCAAATCAATTAAATAAAATAGTAAGTTTGTTTAAACTATAAATCTTTCTTTTCAGAGGATGTAACAATTTTTGTGTATGAATGGTTAAGTTAATTAGTGATAAGACCTTGCAGGCTCTTATACACCGTATTTTAACAGAGGGCACTTTTATTTTCAAAGGTCATATAACTTAATTACAGGAATGCTTTTATTATAAAGATACTTTAGCATTGAGGAATACATTAATGCTAAATTGTATATCTTTCAACCATTTTTTTTTGGCAAGCCAGACACGCTTCTTATGTGTGGCGCATCTGTGTTTCGGTTGGTTTTGGAAGTCTGTATTAATGGGCTGATTATAGGGTTAACGCTCATGTTTATAGTATTTAAAATAATAATTAAAATCAGAATAATAAATGATGTAGTGATAGTAAATAATAACGCCTCAACACCTAAATTATTTATAGATATATATCAATAAAAGAGAAAAGCCCTCTATTCTCAAGGCTTTCAACTGCGTTTTCTATCGAGCCGAACTACGCACTCCACATGTCAGGAGTCCATATTATTGACAAACACGAAACGTGCTACCATAATTTTATTTTAACTTTTTTATATCATCTACAGATTTGATATTATCAATTTCTCTTTTATCAAATAGATACATATTATCTGAATCAGTGGAGAAGGAACTATTATTTCCACTTTTAGCGCCGTGTCCATAGGAAACTGTTAAATGGTCTATATTGTATCCTTTCTCTTTAATAAACATAACTACTTTAAGTACATTATTATTTTCTTTTTCTATGTCTCTGGCTTTTAATTCGCCAATAATATTAATATCCAAGGTCTTATAGTATTCTTTTATATCTGAATTACCCTTGATTTCATCATAAGTGGGTACTTTACTTTTAGGAATGTAATTCTTAAAATCAAATACATATTGAATCGGGTCTTTATCATATTGAGGCTTACCCATAATCATAAAGTTTACTGAGTGAATATTGTCAAAGAATGTTTTTATATATTCCTCAACTTCGCTTTGTACTTCTCCCTGCCATAAAGTCTGAAAATAATGGTCACTAAACACATAGCCATTAGTTGTTTTATCTTTTTTTAGAAATGTATAAAAGTACATGTTAGGATTCCTTTTAGGATATGTATAGCATTCGTATTCGCCCCACTTTGAACCCTTATAAATACTTGACACAACCATTTCCTCTGTATATCTTTCTGATAAATATTTCTCAAAAAGAGGTTTATACTTATATTCTCTCCATTTATCCACACCAATGTTTATAGAAATAGAAATAGCTATTGTAAGGAGCAAAGTGATAATAATTCTAAATTTCTTTAATATATTTCTAATTTTTTCGTTCAAAATAACGCCTCCTTTGAGACCATCAATCAAAGTGTTAATATTTATATAGATTTTACCATTATTTAATTTTGCTGTCTATTGATATGAGTTAGGGCTAAACTATGTCAAAAATTAATAAAGCACAACGTTGTGAATTACATCTAATTAAATATAACAAAAGTCCAGAGATTCGCTACACACAACGACTTCTGGACTCTATAGAGAAAACGCAACAGGGCATTTTTCAAAATATAAGCGTTTTATTGTGATTCTTATCCTGCTACAATCCTTGTCATATCTAGTGGAGGAAGTTCCACATCTGAAAATCGGGGTGTCACTCCTACACTAATTAAGTCATTCATTCTTCTATCAAATGTTGAGATTGTAACCAAAGAGTTTATTTTGGTTTGGTTGAGGAGGGGTATAATGAAGATTAAATTTGAGTTGTTTATATTACTTCTATTTGTATTGGCTGTAATTTATAATGTTGTTAGCAGCATCATGAGATATATAGAAAATAGAAAATTAATAAATTTTAATGAAAATGATTCAGAGCTGTCTCCTATTGTTGAAGAAGCTAGAGTCAAGCAGAAAAGATATTGGAGAATCAAGGCGTTGAAAAAAAGCTAGGTTATTGTCATAGAGTATGGAGTCTTCAGAAAAAGATATTAAGAGAAAAATATAAAATCAATTGGAAGTTGCCTGCAGAAACTGACAAGGTGAAGTAACCTATCAATTTTAGTTCATGTTGTAAAAATGTAAAATGATCTATCAAGTCTTCAAGTTCCCAAATTCTCTTCATAATTACCTCATTCCCCAATAATATACTTCTTGATTTTCACCTTTCACCTTTAATTTCATCCTTACTACTTTATTTGAAACGAATCAATAATCTTTCCATTAACATTGACAGCTTGAGTTTTTACACCACTGTAATTAATATCTACGATTGCAAAATGATACTCTGGAATAGGCGGTACAACCATACT
>JAUZPS010000296.1 GCA_030705945.1 Bacillota bacterium | reverse complement strand
TATTTATTCAAACAAGTTTGATGGAAATCTAAATATAATCGTTAAGAGAACCATAAGCGGAAAAGTATCGTTGCCAAATGGCGAAAAAGCGACTGGGGATGGTATTTCCATTGAATTAACCGCATCAGTTAACAGCCAGAATGAAATTAAGAATGAAGTTAAGAAGACGGTCAAGATTCTACCAGGGGATAGTTCAGTAGACTATTCGATGAAAGTTTTACCGAATGATCCTGGAATAGGTTATGTGGTTAGATTCCAAACTTCATTTGATTATGGTTACGTAATGTCAGGTTATTTTAATACAAATGGATTTGTAAGAAATCCTGTAAATACCAAAACAATAGATGTAAGTTCAGGTGACTATAATGGAACTGATTTCGGCTTAAAGAAGTTTAAAGCAATCAGCGGTAAAGTTATTCTAAATGGAGGAACTGCAACAGGTGACGATATTAGAGTAAATGTTTTTGCAAAGAACAAAGCTGACAGGGCTTCTACGACGGTTGTAATACCAAAAGATAAAAATTATGGCGAATATACTTTATATCTGCCTGAAAACGACGAGAATGATGGATATTTAGTTAGTTATGAAAATTGGACATATGATAACTATTTATCAACAGGATTCTTCAGTAACATAGGCACTGTAAGATATGAAAGTCTTGCGGATAAAATTGATTTTAGAAATAGTAATACTGATAATAAGACTGATATTGATTTGAATGTAGTAATGAAAAAGACAATATCAGGAACGATTTCTCTTCCTAACAGTGAGAAAGCTCCGACAGGGGGCTTGAATGTAACAATAACCGCAAAGAATGCCAATGATTTTGGTATAACAAGTGTATTTATACCTGAGGGCTCCGACCACATTGGGTATACAATAAACGTACCGGCTGGAAGTAATTATCAACTGTTTTATGGACTGCCTATTATAAACGATTATGTCACAAAAGGCTATTATGCAAACGGAAGTATGTCATATAGACCAGTTGAATCAAATCTTGACTTGAGTTCTTCAGGTATGCCGGGTATAGATGGAATAAACCTGACCTTAATAAAAAAGAGGCTTATAACAGGTTATGTATCATTACCAAATGGAAAAAACGCAGAGGAAGATACAATTGTTACAGTAACTGCAGAAAATGCAGGCAATACTACAGTGAAAATACCTGTTGGCGTCAATTCAGCGCCATTTACAATTAAGGCTGAGCCAAATGTGGATGGTAAAGGTTGTAAGGTTGGTTATGAGATTTCAACCTCCTACGGATATGTTGCAACTGAGTATTACAGCAAAAATGGCATGGTAAGAAACAGTAAGCTAGCAGATGATATTAACGCTAATGATGTGGATGTTTCTGATATTGGCATAAGCTTAGTATTACCCAAAAAAATAAATGGTAAAGTGAGCCTTCCCAATGGCATATTGGCTGATAAAGATATTACTATGAAAGTTTCAGGTTCCAATGGCATTGATGGGGATTCTACAACTGTTGTCATCGCAGCAGGAACCAACAGCGCTACATATAGTCTTAGTTTACCTCCGAATGACAGGGGATTCGAATATACAGTAAAATATGAGAACTGGAATGAATTCAAATATACTCTGTACGGTTATTATAACAGTAGAGGAACTACAGCAATTCTTTCACAGTCTGATGGTGTGGACATAAGCATAGAGGACGCTGGAAGTGTAGATTTAACTTTGGTTGTCAGAAGGACAATAAAAGGTAATATAATAATTCCAGATCAAGTGACTATTCCAAAAGAAGGGTTAAGTGTCAAAGTTATAGCTGAAAGCGGACTTGAAAGTTATGAAACAAGTATTGTTTTGGCATCCGATACTAAAACGTGTCCATATACATTATATGTTGAACCAAACTCAGGTTATAAAATCAGATACAATATTAAGAATAACAGTATATTTATGGAAGACGGTTACTATAATCCTGACGGGACAACAACAGACATTAATAACGCCACAAATGTAGAAGTTTCAAATGGCGAAGTAACCAACAAGAATTTAACACTTATAGTTAAACGTATTATTTCAGGAAGCGTAACTCTACCTGATAGTGTATTATCTCCAACAGCTGAGGAATATATGCTTAAGAATACATCCTATACTTCATATGAGGATTACCTATTATCTGGGAATGTATCATCAGAGTTTGAGGCTGCTTATTTAAAGTTCTTAAAAGGTTTTGAAGTTAAAATAACTGCTACAAACGGCAAGGATATGTACCCAGTGAGTGTTAGTATATTACCTGGCCAACGTACCGCAGATTTCCAAATAAGTGTTCCAGCAAAAAATGGTTATAGAATTCAATATGAAATAGATTCAAATCCAGATATTGCTCCGATTGGGTACTATACTACAAAATCATCGATAGCTGTAAGGGATATTAAAGATGCTGATGTTTTTGATTTAACTACAGCTGGATTAAGTAATGTTAACTTTAAAATGCTGCAAAATAGAACTATAAGCGGTAAGATAAAGCTTCCTCTTGGCACAGCGCCTGCTGATGGCATAAAGGTTGTTATCACAGCGTCAGATATCAGTGGAACATCTATATCAAAAGATTTCTATATTTCTGCAGGAGATAAATCGGTTGACTACTCCATGAGTGTTATACCTTTACAAGCCTATAAGATTAAGTATAACGTAGAACTTCAGGGTTACTCAGGCTTTGGATACTATAGCTCAAAAGGAATGGTAATGCTGCCTGAACTAGCTCAAACAATTAATGTTTTTGCAAATGACGCAGAAGATATTGATATCACGCTAATTGAGAAGAAACAAATAAGCGGCAACGTGTCATTACCATCAGGAGTGGTATCCTCTAAAGATATACCAGTTAAGGTTAAAGTAATCAATGCAAAAACTGGTACAATAGATGTTGATGAAACCACAATAATTAAAGGTTCAACATCTGCTCCATATAATGTTAAGGTAACTCCAGACGTAAATAATAACCTATATAAGGTGATATATGAAGTAGAACCGGGAAATGGCGTGTTTGAATCGGGCTACTATAATTCAGTAGTTACTGTTCCGGATGAAAAGCTGGCGTCAACTATAGATTTAACTTTTGGAAGCATTAGCGGAGCTAATATTTAATTGATAAAGAACAGAATACTATCCGGGAAAATAAGTCTGCCTGAAGGAAGGAACGCGTCAACAGGAGGTCTCACTGTAACTGTGTTTGCAGAGAAACAAAATTACACAGGATATAGAGTAACTAAAAATGTTAAAATAATTGAGGGCCAAAATTCCGCTTCTTACGAGTTGAGTGTTCCTGAATCTACAACTTTAGTTGCGGGTATTAACGTTCAGGCAAGAACAAATTCTAAAAATAGCTCTACTAAGTTCTATAGTGTCAATACGAATTCATTTGTTCCAATTGTAGATAGTAATAAAGATTCATTGTATAAGGTCGGATATTCATTTAACAATGTTAACATTGCAAATGATATATACTATCAAAGCGGATTCTACAATAAGGGAGACACTATAGCTACTTCAAATGGAGCAGAAATTTTAAATGATAATATGAATAATATTAACCTTGTTGTAAAATTTAGAGAAAGAAAAATATCAGGTATCTTCAATGTGCCTAAAGATGCTACAATTCCACAAAGCGGATTAAATCTTAAGATTAAAGCAATCAATAGAAGTCTGGATTATACTCCGGAAACAAGCATGATAATTTATCCGGGCCAAACTTCTGTGAAATATGAGATTTTGGTTCCAGCTTTAAATGATTATCATGTTAAATATTCAACAAACATTATTGGGTATATGGAATCTGGGTTCTACAATACTGAATCTATGAAAGGCAAGGAAGGATTAGCGTCAAACGTTAATACAGCAAATGCGGATGCTACTAATATAGACCTTCAGATGATAAAAGGAATAGATTTAGGAGGAACTATTTATCTACCTGCAAATATGAAAGTTGATTATGATAATTTTGGTGTTACAGTAAATGCAGTAAGCGCAAGTAATGAGTATTCAGTTTTTGTTCCAATTGCAAAGAATGGTAATGTGGCTAGTTATAAGCTTTATGTGCCTGCTGGAACTGATTATAAAATAAGTTATTCAATATCTCCGCTGTTTGGAGAGTACCTGAGTTTAAGTTATTATACGGATGATGGAGCTACTTCAGAGATAAATAATGCAACAAAAGTTGAAGTTAGCGCAATAAAAGGCATTAACAACATAACCCTTATTCCGACTAACAGGAATATAACCGGTTCAATTTCATTACCTGATGGAAAAGGAGATTCTGCATTTTCAATAAACGTTCCCGCTAATGAAATTAATGGTGGTTATAATGTGGGGTATACTGTTATATCTGGAAACAACAATTCCCGTTATATAAATCAGGGCTTCTATACTAAACATGGAACTGTAAGTCAATCATCGGACTCTGATTTGATCGATGTATATAGCTCCAATTCTAATAATATTAAAATACCATTGTTGAGTGACGGAACAATACCTGTAAATGGTATAGTCATTAACAAAAATGCGGCAAGCATGGTTGAAGGAAGCGCTTTGAAATTAGGAGTTCAATTCTATCCTCAGGATGCCACAAATAAAACAATTACTTGGTCGTCAGACAATACAAGTGTCGCAAAGGTATCCTCAGATGGAACTGTGACTGCGTTATCTCAAGGTGAGACCCTTATTAAAGCAACAAGCAGCAATCAGATAGTTGTTATGTGTAGAATAGCTGTTACAGCATCTAAGAAAGATGGCTTCAGTCTTGATAAAAACGAAATTTATCTTGCGCCAGGAGATTGGGAACAGTTGAACGCAATTTTTGGAGCAGATATTAAAGAAAGTTCAGTCAAGTGGGCGTCTGAAGACAGTAAAATAGCTGAAGTAACCGATAGCGGCCTGATTAAAGCCAAAGCTTCAGGAAACGTTGTTATATCCGCAGTTAGCGAAGAGGATCAGTCAATCAAGGCAACCTGCGTTGTGCATGTAATTAATCCTGTTTCAATAATAAAAATTGAACAGGCGGAAAACAACAATGGAGTTGATATTTTAGTAAGTGGAAAAATTAAGCTTAATGCCTTGGTTGAGCCGAACGATGAAATTACAAAAGGAGTTATATGGTTATCAGCAGATCCTTCAATTGCCACTGTTGATGGAGATGGAAATGTAATCGGTATAAAGAAAGGGGCTACAGTCATTACAGCAAAGAGCCTATATAACAATTCAATAACAGCATCATGCTCAATTAATGTCAAGGCTCCTGAAGTAAAAGAGATTAAGGTTGATATCGGAACTTCTTATGAAATATCAACCGACTCAAGTTTTACATTCAACGCTACAGTTTTACCGGTGGAAGCAGAAAATAGATCAGTTTCTGTTGAAATTTTGAATAATGATAACAATATAGCTAATAAAGTGAGCGCTGATTATAATCCAAAACAAGACAGTTATCTAATAAAAATTCAGACTCATGGATATACACTTCCAGGTAAACCGGTAATAATCAAAGTAAAAAGTAATGCGAACAACCAGATATATAAAGAAATCAGCCTTAAAGTCAACAAAATACCTGTTACAGGGCTGAAGTGGAAAGATAATAAGACGCCATCAGATCCTACTACCATTAAGGTAGATCAAACTTATGTTTTTGAAGTGACAGCAGACCCTTCTAACGCAACAAACAAAGACAAAATAACATGGGAACCACAAAACAACAGCTATATAACACTGACTCCAGATAAAGGAGTTTGTACTGTTAAAGGTAAAGCGGTAACTACATCACCAGTAACTTTAATAGCTACTATTAAAGATGACGACGGAGCGCCAATAAGTCTTTCATGCAGGATTAATGTTACTGCTGCAGGTGCTGCTGATCCAGGCGTTCCAGGTGGGGGTGGAGCTGGACCTGTTGCCGGATCTCCGACGCCAACACCAACACCGACTTTAAAAGCTACACCTACTGCGACACCGACAGCAACACCGACTAAAAAACCTACAAATACACCAACAGCAACACCAAAGGCAACAGTTACGCCGACTCCTACTGCTACGAAAGTCGTAACAGCTCCTGGAGCAACTCAAAAGCCTGGAACGAATTTAAATGATCTTTCCGGATATAAAGATATCAAAGGCCACTGGGCAGCAGATAGCTTCAG
>JAUZPS010000295.1 GCA_030705945.1 Bacillota bacterium | reverse complement strand
GGCTTAATTACTCCAATAGAATAATCCTTGAGGTTCTCGTTAATATCTTTATCAATTAGCTTCTTAAAATCATAGCCCGCATTCTTCAACGCTCTCCATATAACATCTGTACAAACGCCTTCACTATCTGGAGGGTAACCTCCATTATAATACGCATCCTTATATTTTGTCTTATTAGCGATTTCCTTCCTTGCTCCCTCGACGATATCATCAAGATCATTAAGACCATCTTTATCCTTATCTGAATTGAAGTTTATATTGTCAACAGTTATAGAACCCTTGATAAAATAAAAAGGATTCTGGTAAAAATGATAACTAAAACCAAATAGCCCTGCCAAAATAAATACAAAAACAATTCCCCAAATTAAAATTAATTTTTTCATTGAATATGACCTCTATCAAGCTTAAATTTAATATAATGTAAAATTAATAATGATTCTAATAATTCTAATATATATCTTGCAATAAGCAATGTTACATTCCCAATCAGCTCTTCTCAATTACTACAAGGCATGTACTATCCGGCAGTCTCACAGGATTCCTTGCTTCATCAAATAACTCTACCTTTTGCGATAACGCAACTGTATATCCATCCTGGAGAAAATGCTTAAACTCCACAATTTTGGCTCCTTCGCCAAGAACCGTCTTAATAAACTTCTTAAACCCACTCGGTGTAAAGTATCCGAATTGTTCATTTACTTCGTGAACATATGATCTCTCACCCCAAGTGTATGTATAAAGGAACTCCATTGCGTCATTTATTAGCATGATTACTTCGTTCTGGCCCACTTTTTTGTACTCTATCATTCTACCCTTAAAATCACGAGCATACCTTTCTAAAAACTCCATACCCTCTTGGGAAAGAAATCTGATTATGCGCTTCTCTTCTATTGGCTCAGACATTATTCCATCCCTGATAATAATCCTACCCCCATGCGCTAAAACATCAAAGGCGCTTTTGAAAGCTGCTTCTAAAGTCTCATGATTAAACTTTTTCCCTTTAAATTCAATATATGAATAAAGCTCGTGCAGAATTGAACAAAACATAATTGTATCAATACTGTCCTTTTTAAGATACTTGCTCAAATTTAGAGCATCCCCGTAAAGCACCTCCCATTTTCTATTTTCAATCTGTTTTTTCTTTTTGAGCGCATCAATAACATTCTGAGCAATATCAACGCCCGCAACGTACTTATCGGGGAAACTCTCTTCAATCAAGTCCATCATTGCGCCTCCGCCAGGACCTATATCAATTATTCTGCTGCCTATTACATAATCGAGAATTATTTTTTTGTAATTGATTGTTTGATTCATAACGCTTAAATAGGACTCTTCTTCATAGAACCGGTCATATTTATCCTTTCTTAAGCCAAAGAGATCAAACAGCAACACAATCGCTCTTTCATACATTACATCCGATTTCTCCGCTTCAACGCAAAAATCTATAAGCTTGCTTGCTGCCGGAGAAAATCTGAAATTAAAAAACACAGTATCATCAAGATCTTTATCGTGAAATGTCTCATGGATAAGATGGGGATTGGCTTTGAAGTTTTCCTTTAAAATATCTTCAATGGTCACGTTCTGCAAATATTTCTCTACGATCCTTTTTTTATAAATATTAACTCGTTTTTTACCATTATGCTGATAATACAACTCTTTCATAAAGCCTTCAAAGCTGATATGTTTAACTTTATCAAAATCAACGCTTTTATAAATCAATAGAAATATCTTAACAAATTCTTCAAAGGAGAAATCAAACAGAGCCGCTTCAACATACCATAAGTCCATCCCTTTTAAAATGCTTTCCATAGCTTTCATTGCGCTTTCATGGCTAAGATGTTTATTATATTCACTTTCGAAATCTTCACCGTTCTTTATCGATATCGTTCTAAGTCTTCTGATTCTCTCTCTTATAGTATGCTGCTTCTCGAAACTGCCTTCTACCACGTCCTCTATAACAGCTTCAACATCATTTCTGATATTTTCCCAAAGCTTTACATCAATTGCTTTTATTATGCAGCAGTTTAATACCATAAGAATGTCCAGCAATTCGTAAGGCTCAAGAAATTTTTCCTTAACCAACAAAAAGATAGGCCTGCTGTCAATAAGAGTAACCTCTCCCCTTATATATTGACCTATCAGACCATGAGTCATTATGAGATAATTTATAATTGTTTTAAGCCTACTGTCTAAGTAATCAGCATCCTCGCAAAAAATCTGAGCCGAACCTATGTTATGGGCAAAGAGATTAAAGCCCTTATTTATCCATCTTTTCCTATGATGAGACATGCCTGCTTTTGCAACCTCAGACCATTTAAGAACCTCTTCGACAATAAACTTTTTATTGGAGTCCAATTCTGACTCTTCAAGCGCTAATAGCGTATTTTCAACATATCTGAGAACATAATTGTTTTTCATTTCCTCTAACGAGTTAATCCGCTCAAGGTTTATATTTCTTTCTGAGGTCAACGCAAGGTACATAAGCCACTTTTCTTCTTTTAATACTTTCTGATCTCCAGCTTTAAACCGTTCAATTGCTTCAAGCGCCTTTAACATAATTACCTCCGGTTAAAATTTAAATATTTCTCCTCAATTAAGTCACTTCTATATATTTGCTCTCAACCATATCAGCAAGCCAGACTTTATCATTCCCTTTATAAAAAGCAACGCCCTCACTCCATGCAAGCTGCGCGTTAACCTTAAGCAGTACCGGTTTATCATCCCTGCGTTTACCAACCTGAATTGCCATATCAATATCCACAGCAAGATGAACATACTGTCTTCCTTTAGGGAGAAGACCATTTTCCATTATTTTTTTTGTAAATTCCCTTGTGGTTCCATGATAAAGAGTTTGAGGCGGCTCTTTTCTTTCCATTATAATCTTGTTTGGTATAGAATGGCCATACAAAGCCCTTATCTTATCCCCTGATATTTCAAACCTGCCTTTATCTGATGTCTTGACAACATCAATTATATCCTCTACCCTAAGCCCTGACCATTTTTTCTCCTCTTTTAATGAAAACAAAAGCTGCTGAAGCGCCACAAATCCGTTCTCATCTAATTCAAGTTCATATTCCCAGGGCGCATGTCTTAACGCGTAAGACATGGTCTTACTTAATTTTATATTATCCATTATATTATAACCTTCTCTCCTAATACATTAAAAAGCGCGCTTTTATTTAGGAAGTTTCAACAAATCAGCTTATCAATTAGAGTCTGAGCAATCTCCTTCCCCCTTAACTCGAGAAACCATCTTTTGGGTATACTATTAAAGCCATAATAAATCCCTGCAAGCCCCCCAGCTACCGCAGCTGTAGTATCTGTATCGTCTCCTAACGCAACAGCAGACTTTACAACCATCTCATAAGAGTTTTCCATCAAAACCATTCTTGCGCTTCTTAGACAATCGACCACATAACCTCCTCCATTCCCTTCTGCAGGATAATCGGGTCTTATTGTCCATTCGAGCTCAGCATAATGCTTCGAGCGCTCATGATATATCCCTCTAAGCTTCCTTACAGCTGAACTGTAAGACTCATCAACTGATACGCCTTTCATAAGTTCTCTTGCCCAAAGACAGTATAATGCGCAGCAAACCTGGTTACATTCGTTACCGTGGGTAACAATCGATTGGGTGTGAGCATCCTCAACCAACTCTTCTTCACTTCCCTTATGCCATAATGCCAGCGGTAATACCCTCATCAGAGAACCGTTGCCTTTACCATCCGGATTTATAAAACCGGACTCTTTTGGCGACATACCATTTTTATACGCTCTTAGGGAAACCGCTGTTTGGTTGTTTAGTTCATCCTTTTATAGAAAACTGTTCCAATAGCCTTTGTTTAAGGTCCCATAAAGGTTTCGACAAATCAACATAGTATTTATGTGGATTATCAAGCCTTAAAACCTCGTCCCACAAACCATTTACCTGTTCATGGCAGTACTCCTTAATTTCTTTAAGGGATGGGCTTTCATAAACGCAATTGCCATTATCAAATATCTTAATCATTAGCTTTTTTGCTGTAAAGTTTGAAATAGTCTGCCGCTTCCATGTATATTCAGGGTCAAAGATTTCATAATCAACAGAATCGTCTATAATTTCATCAAAATTTGTGAGCACATCAGCTATAGCCTTTCCGCTGATTCTATCAAACAATCTCCAAACCTCTTTGTATCCTGGATTTGTGATCTTACCCACATTCTCGCTTATCTTAATCTTGGGAATAATCTGGCCCATTTCTTCTACTGCGGCAAGCTTATAGACTCCGCCAAAAACAGGTTCCGATTTTGATGTTATCAATCTCTCGCCAACCCCAAACAAGTCGACCTCTGCTCCTTGCTGCAATAGATCTCTTATAATATACTCATCTAATGAATTGGAAGCTACTATTTTACAATCTTCAAAACCAGCCGCATCCAGCATCTCCCTTGCCTTCTTTGATAAATATGTTATATCTCCGCTGTCTACTCTTATGCCCTTAGGTCTGAATCCTCTTTCAACAACCTCTTCAATAAAAACCTTTATCGCGTTAGGCACACCTGATTTGACAACATTATAAGTATCCACCAAAAGGGTGCAGTTATCAGGGTATGTTCTTGCATAAGCCCTGAAGGCTTCAAGTTCAGTTGGAAACATCTGAATCCAGCTGTGAGCCATAGTGCCTATGGCAGGAATATTGCAGTCCCTATCTGAAATTGCGCATGCAGTTCCGACGCATCCTCCGATATATGCCGCTCTTGCTCCGTAAATTGCTCCGTCATAGCCCTGAGCCCTTCTAGAGCCGAACTCCATAATGTCTCTGCCCTTTGCGGCCCGTACAATCCTGTTTGCCTTTGTTGCTATAAGGCTCTGATGGTTTATAGTCAATAAGATCATAGTTTCAATAAACTGAGCCTCAATAACAGGACCTTTAACAGTAATTATAGATTCATTCGGAAAAATAGGCGTTCCCTCTGGGATAGCCCAGATATCACAGCTAAATTTGAAGTTAATCAGATAGTCCATAAACTCTTCGCAAAAAAGGTTTTTCCCTCTTAAATACGCTATATCCCTATCATCAAATTTGAGGTTCTTAATATAGTCTATTAGCTGCTCAATACCTGCCATTATTGCAAAACCGCCGCCGTCAGGTATCTTTCTGAAAAACATATCAAAATAAGCTATTTTATCCTTAAATCCATTTTTCAAATACCCATTTGCCATTGTTAATTCATAAAAATCGGTAAGCATTGTTAAATTCATTTTGTCCACATTCATTTCCCCCTTATTCTATAACAATTGATTTAACTACTTCTATACCATTGCCAATCATATTGTAAAATGCAATAACATTCATAAGCTCACCATTATGGAGACCTAAATCATACGTATCTACCAGTTCAATAGGAACAATTACCCTTATCTTCTTGTCTAGCTTGTTAAACCATGTCTTCAAAGTTATTGCGAACTGCTGAACGCATATATCGGTACAGTCGCCTGTAACTACAAATGTGTCTATATCATTATTGTTTTTAAGCCATTCCTGAAAACCTTCTTCAATAAAACCGTTTGTAGAATTCTTCGGAATCAGGGTATATCCGCCAACTGACTTTAATTCATCCACGATTTCACTTTCTATTGTACATGTAATACAGTGCTGCGGGTATGATTCAAATTCAGGCGACGCATCTGTATGATTATCAGCAAAGGCAACCTTTATGATCCCTTCTTTATCGCAAGCTTTAGAAAGTCTTTCAATCCCAGGTATCAATGCTTCAACAGCAGGACTTTTAAGCGCTCCTGTCCTTGCAAAACCGTTTATCATATCAACTATGACAAGCGCAGTATTTTTGCTCCCCATATTACTAAGCTTCAGCTCAGGCAAACCCGCAAGTAAGTCCAATACGCCCTCCAATATAACCCTGCTTTTATCTAAAAATTCTTTCTTATTAATATTCTCCATAATAGTTCCTCCTCTCAAAATACCAGCCAATACATTTTGTTTATTATTCATATATTTGTAGAACTCAAAATTTTATTGTTTATTCAATGCCATTATTATATATAAATTTTATATATAAATTTAAATTCACTATGCTTCTTTTTACTTTAGGTATATAAAAAGCACTATTAATCTTACATTTGACGGAGCAAAATAACGAACGCTTTAACGTTATTTTGTGATAG
>JAUZPS010000294.1 GCA_030705945.1 Bacillota bacterium | reverse complement strand
TAGATAAAAAGCAATTAATCTTTTACATTTGCCTATCGCAAAATAACGTTAAAGCGTTCGTTATTTTGCTCCGTCAAATGTAAGATTAATAGTGCTTTTTATATAGATAAGTTGCGAAAAAGATTTTACATTAAAAATGCAGTTAATACGTCTGCATTTTTCAATCAAAGCTGAACTTTTCGCAACTTATGAAGCAAGGTATATATTTTGCAATATAGAAAATTGATGTAAAGTGTTTATTGCAAAATATATAGATAACCAAATGTAAGGCTTTATACAGGTTCACTCTGATAGGTCTCGTTGTGTCATCTATATTTTATATGTATACGGCCTGTGGTTAATCTATTTTTCAAATATACTGCTGATATTTTTTATAATAATACTCCTCGTCCCATCGGGATTTTTGAGAATTTCAAACCTTTCCTTATCATTGAAGATGTCGTAATCAACAACAACTTCGATGCCGTTATCAATCTTTAGTTTTACTTTGCAAAGCTTTTTTTCTACCCATTCCTTATCTACCTCAAATTTCTCCACGTCGAGACCTTTCTCCTGCATTGCCGCCTTGAAGTCTTCGTGAAGGTATTGCTTTGCGCCAAAGGCGTTCTGGGAGAAAGTGGTAAGGTCTATTTCATCTTCCTGACGAATTGTATTAATTACAAGTTCCCGGATATCTTCTACATGATCGTCTCCTTCTTTAGCTTTTTCCCTGATCCAGTTCTCAGTCTCCTTTTTAAAAAGCTTGGTGTAAGTCCTACTGTCCATCATAAGCTCGGCGCTTAAGAAAGTATTGAGAAAGAACTGGGCAATTGGTTCTTCATCATTCTTGTTGTTAATCTGATTGTCAAGAATGATAAGGTCAAAGTCTTCTCTGGAGTAATTATCTCTTACAAAGGCGCACTTCTGGATTTTCTGGCCAGGTCCGGGAAGACTTATCTCTTGCTTTTTAATGGATATTTTGAAGTCATCCTGATCCATTTCAATTTCATGAATATATGATGTTGTATAATCCATCTTCAATATGGCTACATATACCTCGTCTTCATTGTCGTAAGTACATACGATAAGGTCTGTAGATGATATGCTGCTGTTTGTTTTCATAGCTTTAAAAAGCTGTCTCGCGATATCTTTTGAACCTTCTAGGAAGTAATCCTCTTCGTGGATCATCCTTGAACTTGTTGTCTGAATAATGTTCATTCCCTCTTTAAATCGGCCTTTTCTTGCTTCATCATCAGATATGGATTTTGTAATATGCTTTTCAAGAAATATGCTTAAGTCCTCAGTTATTTCAAGCTCATAACCGTTTAGAAGCGGTTCGTTTGCTTCTTTGTTAAGCACATGAATAACAGCCTTTTTTACATTGATTGACACAAAGAAACCTCCTAATTATCTTTGTTATACTCTTTCATATTGCGACAAATAAAATTTTGACTTATGTTAATTAAATTTTGTCTGTTTACTTTATTTTCTGATATTATATTATTATAGCATATTGTTAATTTATTTAAAGTGGGGGGTTTTTAATTATGAGGAAAAAGAAAGTACTAAGCTTAACCTTAATTGTGTCTTTGTTATTTACAATGATAGTTTTCCAAGGATTGCTATCAACTGTAAATGCGGCGGGTTCATTTACAATTTCAGGTTATGTAGCGCCAAATTTTATTTTTGACTCATCAACTGCAGCTATTTTAAAAGCAGGATTCAATATAGAATTAACGGGTGTAACAAGTACAAAAACCGACAACAATGGTTATTTTGAATTTACAAACGTTCAGGGAAGTTCAAACTACTCGATAAAAATCAGTAAATCCGGCTACATAACAAGAGAAATAAGCAACCTTGCAGTTAATAGTAACGTTCAAATCGGATCTCAAAGCTCGCCTATACAAATGATAGTCGGCGACGGTAATGGCGATGGGACGATAAATATGGCTGACATTATTCTTATTGCTCAATACTTTAATACAATAAGCGATAACGCAAATTATAAGGAGCAATATGATTTTAATAAGGACAAGTCCATTAATATGACAGATGTAGTCATTATTGCAAGTCATTTCAGCGCTACAGCTGCTGATTATCCACCTGTAAGTATTACTTATCCCACAACAAGTCCTACAATTGCTCCTACTCCAACAACTACACAAAATCCAACATCCCAGCCAACGACTATTGTAAAAGACAGCGACTCACTCACAGCAGCTGTTGCAGCGGCTGCGCCCGGGACAAAAATTCTTGTAGGCGCGTCAATAAGAATGAAAAGCAGAATATTTATCAATAAGGGCGGCATAACATTAGCTGCGGCTCCTGGTGTAACACCTGTTCTGGATTTTGATGATCTTCCTTTGATGACTTCTACATTTGATAGCTGCGGCATTGTTGTTGACAGCAACGACAACACAATTGACGGTCTGATTGTAGAGAATGCGGGAAAACAGGGAATCGTAATACACGGTGACGGCAATACCTTAAAAAATTGCATATCAAGATACAATGAAGATACAGGGATACAGATATCTGGAACAACAGACGGAGTATTCAAGCCCAAGAATAATACAGTTATTAACTGTTATTCATACAGAAACTGCGATACATTAAGAGAAGGCGGAAATGCAGACTGTTTTGCATGTAAAAAAACTGATCCGGGTCCAAACAATGTATTTATCGATTGTGCAGGCTGGGAATGCTCGGATGATGGTTGGGATCTTTTTGATAACAATAACGATTGTACTATATCAAACTGCACAACATGGAATAATGGAGATACAGCGGTAATACCATTTGAAGGAAACGGAAATGGCTTTAAACTTGGTTCATCAGGTTGTACAGGAGCTCGTAAACTTAACAACTGTGTAGCTTTTGACATACAACACGGCTCAGCAAAAGGCTTTGATGAAAATAACGGGTTCGGAACAGGACTTCTCACAAATTGTGTAGCTTTTAACTGTACAACTGATTACAAACTAACAGGCAAAACTTTAGAAAACTGCTATAACAATACAACAACATCGGCATCATGGCAAACTGAAGTAAGAAACAAATGCAACGCAGTTGTTTCGGATTGTAACGCAGATAAGATTCCAGCGCCATTAAGATTCAGCTTCTTCAAATATGACGGTTCAACTGTTCAGCCATCACCGACAAGCACTCCAACAGTAAAGCCTACAGGCAGCGCTACATCAACGCCAACAGCAACAAAAACCAGCACTCCAACAGCAACAAAGACCAGCTCGCCTACAAGTACACCAACACCAAGTACTTCGACAAGTTCAGTGTATAATGGGCCGGTAAGTCTAACTCCTATACCTACGGTAGCTATAACTAAAACGATTAATGTAGGGGGATCAAGCAGTACAACCTTCGAATCTGCAGTATCTTCCGCAACATCAGGAACTAAAATTATCGTCAGTGGCTCAGTAACATCAAAATCAGTAAAAATATCCTCTGGCATTGTCATTTCAGGTACTAATACTGCGGTAATAAATTTTACAGGAAGTTCAAGCGCAGGTATTTCGATATCAGGAAGCAATAACACCTTTAGCAATATAGAAATAACAAAAGCTGGAGATAATGGAGTTCATATCTCAGGAGCGAGCGCCAGCAAAAACTGTTTTATAGATTGCAAATTTACTAACAATGGTGACTCTGGAGTCCAGGTTGATAACGACGCGAACAATAATATATTCATTCGCTGCTATTCATCCGGCAACTTCGATACCGGCTCGAACGGCGGAAACGCTGATGGATTCGCAGTTAAGCTGCATTGTGGCGCGGGTAATGCCTTTGACTCATGTATTGCTGAAGGAAATTCCGATGATGGTTGGGACTTCTATGCAGCTCACGGTGTTGTAAAGTTGTTTAACTGCATCGCAAGAAGCAACGGAAAAGCTGATGGAAACGGAAACGGATTTAAAGTCGGCGGAGTTGATAATAAGACTTCAGGAGTAGATGCTCACATAGATCCATTAGATCATATACTTGTAAATTGTACTTCAGAAAATAACTTAAGTAAGGGCTATGACAGAAATAACAACAGCGGAGCAATCCAGATGATTAAGTGCAATGGCTCGGGAAATAAAGCAGGAAACTTCTCAATGCCATACAGTGGAAAGCCAAGCGCGTTAGGCGGAGTTCTCACAATTTTTGGTAAGAACTGCATAATAAAAGACTGTACATCAATAAATGGCTCTAATGATATTAGCGGAGCTAATCTGATTGGCAACTGTGTCGGTTTTTAATTTGATTAATAATACTGTTATTAAGAAACCTTTTCATTTAATTTTAATATAAATCATCATTTAATAACCAACTACAAAGCTGCTGAAAAACGGTAGCTTTGCAGTTGGTTACTTTTATTGTTAAAAGCGTTTAACCTACCCGTAAAAACTTCAGCCAATTTGTAATAGCTTTTTTAAATAGTTCTGATTTATTTCTGTAGGAAGTCCTTCGTGGTGCCAATGTTTTTTACAGCCACAGAAGTCCAATAAAACGCACTGAGCGGGAACACCGACTGCTTTTAGCATTAATCCGCCGGATATGAGGTTTAAAACACAGGCGATGCCTATTACTCCGGTACCTTCCATATTACCTGAGTTGTTTTTCCAGCTTGAATAGAGTGAGGATTCATGAGGAACTATCAGTACTTCAAAATTGTGGGTCTTACCCATATTTGTAAGGCTGCTTACACCGCATTCTTTAGAGCAATCGGCGCAGTGAAGGCCGCTTCCGACTGGCTCCGCTTTGCATTCGCCGCGTAAAAGGCTCATACATGCAGGAACAACTACAAGCTTCTTTTTTGTTTTATTAAAATCTTTTTTAAAGGCCCGGTTCATGATTTCAGCGCCAACCATATTCAAGTGGTATTCGATACGCCGTCTTCCACAGAAAATAACATCCTCATGCCAATAATGCTGAGGGCGTATCTCATTTAGATACCTGTCCACATTTGTTGTATATTTGCCTAGGGCTGCTTCGCTTCTTTCTTCGAACCATGAAGCGAACGCGATTGAGGCTGAGAGTAATTCTACGGCTGTTGTTTTTGGTTTTAACTCTATAAATTTATGCCATTTTCTAAGCCCTTTCACTTCATATTTGAACTCGCCTGTTGCCTCAAGCCAATCTAATAAGATCTCCAGGTGTTTTACAACGGGAGACAGCGTAAACATATTATCGTATAAGTCTGGGGATAAAAAAATTGTGGATAAAACTCCACGAACGGCATCAACACCGGGTTTTATGAAACCACCTTTCTGACGCAGCTTTACAAGCGCGGATAAAATGTGCTGGGGACCTTCTTCCAGCTTATGAGCATCTCCACTATATACTTTCCATAATGTTCCTAATATTAGTAGTTCAAGATAATATTCTTCATGGGAAGTCTTATTACCCTGCTCAATAGTATTGGTATACGATGAAAATTCTTCTACAAAAGATCCGAGAGTTGACTTGGCTTTACTTAAAACTTCATCAGTATATAAAGCAGCATCAAAGTAATATTCATCTGAATCTTTTTTATTTTCTCTAAGTGAATAAGTTATAGTGTACATAAAGACTCCCCTCCTATATAGTAAAAGTAATTTTAATATAGATATTATACCATTAAAGTTTTAGAAAGCCATAAACATAGATAACCAAATGTAAAAATTCATTTAAGTTTGCTTTGAAAAGCCCTTTTTAGGCTATTGAGTCAGCAAATTTTATTTTCGTTTTCCTTAATAAATTGTATAAATTAGCCGAAATTTAGATAAGCAAAGGATTATTTAAAAATGTATAGAAAAAATATGGTAGAATAATATTTATTTATAAAATATAGGAAGGGTAGGATAAAGATGCTGAGAGTAATTAACCTTACCAAGGAGTACGATGGAACGCTTGCGGTAAATAATTTGAGCTTTGAAGTGAAAGATTCAGAGATAGCAATACTTTTAGGGCCCAATGGAGCAGGTAAGAGCACAACCATCAAGTGTATAACGGGGCTTTTAAAATATAGCGGAAGCATTGAAATTTGCGGTGAGTCCAATAAAAATATCAATGCCAAAAGACTATTCGGATATATACCGGAGACTCCTGCTTTATATGAAATGCTCACTGTCTATGAGCATTTGGAATTCATTGCTCACGCTTATACTATAGAACAATATAAAGAGAAGGCTGAACGGCTTCTTGAGAGATTTGAGCTTTCGGACAAAAG
>JAUZPS010000293.1 GCA_030705945.1 Bacillota bacterium | reverse complement strand
ATCAGGGCGGATAACGCGCCCATTCCATGTTGTAAAAACCCATTCAGTAATAATCTTTTAAAGTCTATTACCAAAATCAAGAATATTAAAGCTACAACCCATATCAAAAATGTTAAAATATAAATTGTAAATTGGTATTTGTTTTCGCTCAACTACGGTTTTATTCAAATAAATACCCCCATTCATTGGTAAAAAAACTATATTGTGCTCTATGTCAAGCTTACAATATCTTATACCAAATAAAATTAGAATTCAACTTGCCCAATATCTAAATAAGTATATCCTTTTAAACGATTTAAGGTCATAGGAGTGCGAAAAGATGTAAAAGGAAAAGGAAACAATGACTTCTATATCTGCGAATTTGGTGACTATACAAGATAAAATGAAAGATATAATTGACATATTGGTAAATATAACATATAATACGATTAGAGAATGGTGAGGGGAGGATTAAGATGGGATGAAAAACAAAAAAATGAAGATTGCTCGTATTGAATGTGATTTGTCGCAGGAGCAGCTTGCCGAAAAGGTCGGCGTTACAAGGCAAACCATAGGAATGATAGAGTCCGGGAATTACAATCCAACGCTTAATCTCTGTATTGAAATATGTAAGGCGCTAAATAAGACTTTAAACGATTTATTTTGGGAGGGATAAGTATGTGTTTAAAAATAAATTTTCTAAGCAGCCAATTAATGATGAAAGAATACGAGCGGATTTATACAAATATATGGCACACGGGTATTCAATTTCATTCGCTTAGCGTTGGGTAGCTTTTTTATAAAAGCAGTCATACTAAATATGCCGATTTCAAGCTATTTTGTTGAAGCATTAATTTTCTTTATTCCGGCATTATACCTCACGGTACGTACAATTATAGGCGGAATACCACTCTTTTTCATACCAAAGAAAAAATGCGAGAAGCGATACTTACTTGTTTCAGTTTTCGTAGGAAGCATAATTTTGGGGCTATTAATGGGCTTCTTTGGTAATGACAATAAAATTATAATAAATGGACAAGTAAATCCCAAGGCTGAGTAAAAACTTGACTGAATTTGCTATTTTTATGGTTGGAGCAGTTTATGTTACTATACGAAATATATTAATTGGTAATTTTACGCTGTTGCCAGTAAAAGGCGGAGATAGGCTTGAAAAAAAGATAGTATTCTTCGTAATTATCAGTATCGTGGTCGGAGCTATTGCCGGAATAGGTGTAGGAGTAAGGAATTATTTGTTTTATCACTTTAATATAGTTTTGATTCCTATAATGCGCTTTATGTCACCGTTTATGTTTGTTTGTATGGTATTCCTTGATAGGGCAGCAATAAAACGTGCAGATAAAATAGCAAATGATAATTAAAAATAGATAAATGTATGGAAGGGTGATGAATATATGAAAAAGATAATTGATGAGAGAATAATTGGGTTACAGAAAAAGTATGGTTTTGAAGCGATGTTTATAGCATCCTTGCTGATGTTTATTGATTTTATGGTAAGGATTGTATTTTATAAAAAAGGGTTTATTGAAAGTATAGACTTATATTTTGTAATGGTATTACCGTGGATTTATTACTATGTAAGGGGATTACTCGGAGGAATATTTGTTAACGGAACAAAAAAAGAAAAGGCTAAAGTTAAAATTATAGGAGTTTTCTTTAGCGCGATTCTCCTATTGGTTAGCTTGTTGGGACTTTCAAATGATAAAATACTCGATTTTCATACACATATAGCATTTTTTGCAGGGTTAGCAGTAGGTCTAGTAATTGTAGCCGTTGGAACATCTGTTATAGTAGCTATTGCAAAAAAACGTCAAAAATCATTCGAGGAAGATTAAAATTGATATATATTTATCTAAGGGTAGAGGAAAGGAGGTAAGCGGAATGGTAGATTTTTTACAAGCGGCATTTCCTTGGATTGCGATGGGTATTGCTATCGCTATTGCCATTACATATATGAGTTCAAAGCAGAAAAGACAAGTTAGCAAGATAGAAAATTCGGGCTCATAACCAGAAGGCCGTTGGTTCAAGTCCATCCCCCGCAACCAAGACAGATCAAGGCTCTCAGGAATTAAACCTGAGAGCCTTTTCACATGTTTGGACACATACGAGATTAAAATAAGGATAATACTGATTTTAATCTTAAGGTATGAATACCACTTTAAGGTCTTCATACCTTTAACTTTGTAAAATTCCAGTCCAATAACAAACTCTATCTATAGCCTGTAAGAGATGTAAGGGAGTTTCAAAAAATTCCTTGTTCAAGTTTTGTATGATGAAAACCCATTATATCAAGTTTTTGAAGCTCCTAGTTGACCAGTTTATTTTTTGATACTATATAAAAAGCAATTAATCTTTTACATTTGCCTATCACAAAATAACGTTAAAGCGTTCGTTATTTTGCTCCGTCAAATGTAAGATTAATAGTGCTTTTTATATATCTAATTGATTATAAGTATAAATAAATCGCTAAACCAAATCTGTATTCAGGTCGATATTATAGCATGATAAAAAGTGTACGGTATCTTGTGAAAATTTTCATGGTAAACAATCAACATTATGAATTCTCTAATTTAAAATTTAAACGGGGTGTATTTTATGAATCAGACAGTTATGCTTAACTACTTAAGAAGGGTTAATAGAATCATGGCGGTTATTTTTACACTTTTTTCAATAACCGTAGGATACTATGCTATTACCGGAAAGTCTTTTGAATATTATGTTATCGTTGCTGTTTTTCTGGCGATATCGGTTTTTACATCCATATCCAGCTATAAAAAGAGATTTGAGCTTTTATCTGCCTTTATCGTCTCATTAATAATGTCTTTGGTAGTTGTTATCCTTATTTCCAGTCCCGACTTAGCATATTTACTGCTTTTTCCAGTCAGCATCTCAGCTATGTACATGAATAGAAAGCTATTTATTATAACTGCATTGTCTTCAAATGCGGGGGCTATTTTAAAGGAACTGATAAGCGGTATCGGTATTTCCACAATACTTAGAAGCTTTATAATTATTGATTTGATAGTACTGATGCTATTTTTTATTACAAAATGGGGAACGGATCTCATAAAATTGGCAGTGTTGGAAAGTGAGAAGGCAAATTCCACATTAGCAGAGTTGAAAAAGACAATGGAACTAGTAGAAAAAAATACTCTTTCATTAAACACTGAAATAAAAAATTGTGATTCTAGCCTGCTTGAAGTAAAAGACTTAAGTAGTGGACTGGCAAATACTGTTCACGAGGTGACAAAAGGTGTATTTGAGCAAACCGAAAGTATCAGCCAAATAAGTAAAATGATGAATGATGCAAACAGTAAAATTATTGAAACAGAGCAGATATCAAAACAACTAGGAAGTATTTCTACTAAAGCAAATGAGGTTGTTTTTGAAGGCTATCAAAACATGGATCAAATGGATAAGCAAATTGACATAATAAGTAATTCAGTGACAGAATCACTTTCTACTGTAAGCGAACTGCTCAATAACATGAATGAAATTGATAATTTTCTTGCAGGGATATCGGAAATTGCAGAGCAAACCAACCTGTTAGCTTTAAATGCAGCAATTGAAGCAGCGAGAGCAGGGGATTCTGGAAAAGGGTTTGCCGTAGTAGCTGACGAAGTTCGAAACCTGGCAGAAAAAAGCGCGCATACAGTAAAGCAGATTAACCATATGATGGGCTCGATAAAAGAAAAAAACAAGAATGTTCTGGAGAAGGTAAAAAGCGGCAATATAGCTACGCAAGAGGGTGTTGCAATCGTCCGACAGGTAAATGAAAGTTTCAAAAAAATTAATACTTCCTTTAGTGATATTAGCAAAAGTATAGAAATTGAACTTAAAATGATTGAGAATACAACTTCGATATTTTCACATATACGTCGGGAAGCTGAGAGTATTGCCAGTATCTCAGAAGAAAATTCAGCTTCAACGGAAGAAATACATACAACGATGCAGGATCAAGACGCAAATATTGAAAAAATTTATATGTCTATACATGATATTCGCAATTCAAGTGAGAATCTTAAAGAGGTTTTTCTGGAAAAGAACATTTAATGACCATTCTTCTTAAATAATTACCGGATAAAAAATATGTTTAAGTAAATAGTACTATATGGGCTGTTGAAAACATCACCTGAATGTTTTTAACAGCTTTTTTGATATCTGGAAATTGATTCGCGTTTGCGCGCCAAAAAAGATAAGAAAAATTACGTATTTTTTAATGTCTGGGGAATTATGGCGCATTATTTACCACTATTTCTCACGACAACATCATGGATTATCTCGTATTGAAATAAATCGAATACTGTAATATAATTCAAAGGTAATGGCGATGAAGCCAGTATTATAAATATTCTGATTTTGTATGCAATGTAAGCATATAAAATATATATTATTTCGAAGGGGAGATAAAATTGAAAAAGAAATTATTGCTTAATTTCTTAAGCTGCTGTGTTGCAGTTTTTATGCCTTTGTATGCCTTTGCCGCCGGGAATGGTGGATCAGCTGTTGCAGACGGATTAAGGCAGGTAGAACAGTACAACTTTTCTATTAACATCCTGGCAATGCTACTTATTGGTTTTGGTTTTTTAATGGTTTTTGTAAAGAAGTATGGCTATAGCGCTACTACAGGCACATATCTTGTTGTAGGAGCGGGTTTGCCTCTGTATCTCTTGCTGCGTTCCACTGGTGTCATATCGAAGGAAGCAATTGCAGCAGATAGTATCAATGCGCTTCTTTTAGCGGAATTTGCATGCGCTGCAGCGCTAATCGCTATGGGAGCTGTTCTTGGCAGATTGCGTGTTTACCAGTATGCAATTCTTGCTATTGTTATCGTTCCAGTTTATATGTTGAATGAATGGCTGGTGCTTGATGGTGGTCTTAATATAACAAAAGGCTTTTTTGATTCTGCAGGTTCAATAATTATTCATGCTTTCGGAGCTTATTTTGGATTAGGCTTGACAATTGCTTTGACTGCTGCAAACGACAGGACAAAAGCAATAGAGAGTGATGAAACTTCAGATAGATTCTCAATGCTTGGCTCTATGGCGCTGTGGGTTTTCTGGCCAAGCTTCTGTAGCGCAATAGTTCCCCATGAAGATATGCCTAAAACAGTCATAAACACAATATTATCTTTGTGTGGCGCGACTCTTACTACTTATATAGCAAGTACATTATTCAGAAAAGGCAAGACATCTTTTGCAGACATAGCCAATGCCGCTCTAGCTGGTGGCGTAGCTATTGGCGCGACCTGTAATGTTATTTCGGCGCCGGGCGCATTTGGTATAGGCGCATTGGCAGGTATATTATGTGTTATTGGGTATGTATTTATTCAGCCCAAAGTCCAAGCCCTTTTAAAAGGTGTTGACACATGCGGTGTTCATAACCTGCATGGTATGCCCGGTCTCCTTGGAGGTACCTTGGCTATATTCGTAAAGCCTGGTATAGCCACAGCCCAAATATCAGGAATAATCATTACTGTTGTATTTGCATTTGTAAGCGGCTGTATCGCAGGCTTTATAATAAAAGCAACAGGCAAGAAAAAACTGCCTTATGAAGATAAGGACGAGTTTATAGTTGAATGATAAAGAAATTCTAATATTTCGTAAATAGAGTTTTTAAATAAATAGGCCCTGTGCATTAAATTCTAAATTGGAATTGGTCATGAGATGAAAACTGGATAGTTAGGTTTTAGGACCAATCTGATTATGATAATGCAAAAGAATTTGCCAGCGTATATATTAAAGAATTAAAGAAGTGGGAAAGTAAGTAATTTGTTGCGATAAATTATTTGCTTTCCCACTTCTTTATAAGTCGCGAAAAAAGACTTTACATTAAAAATGCAGTTAAAACGTCTGCATTTTACTGTCAAAGATGAACTTTTTGCAACTTATGAATCAAGGTATATATTTTGCAATATCAAAAATGTTTATTTCAAAATATATATAACACAAAGGTTAGCTATATCCTTTGGCAATTATAATATAACAAAGAAATTATTGTATTATAATATAGAAAGTTGTATAATTATGTAAGGGTTTTTGTATATAGACCTATAAATGAGTTGCGCTCAATACGGAGCGCTTATTTTATGTAGGTTATTACAAGCAAACTAATTAAAGTAGCATCAAAAAAACTTAGCAACTGGTCGTGTCAAACACTTGATATAATTGGTTTTAGTCATATAAACTTGAAAAAGGAATTTTTTGAAACGCCCTAAGTCT
>JAUZPS010000292.1 GCA_030705945.1 Bacillota bacterium | reverse complement strand
GTTACGAAAAAGATTTTACATTAAAAAATGCAGTTAATACGTCTGCATTTTACTATCAAAGCTGAACTTTTCGCAACTTATGAATTAAGGTATATATTTTGCAATATAAAAAGTTTATGTAAAATGTTTATTGCAAAATATGTAGTTAAGAATTTTATAATTATAATCCCCCTTAAACTCAGTAAAAAAGACCCTTTAAATACCAGATTCGGCATCTGTTATTTGAAGGGTCTTTTCATTATGAGTAAGCGCGAGATTAGACAAAGAGGGTTATTTTTTTGAAAAAAATATGTTACACTTATTCTAATTATTAAAAAGTTGGGTGATATATATGAATTATGGCTTTGTAAAAGTTGCTGCGGCAGTTCCTGAGCTGAGGGTGGCGAATTGTGAGTTCAATGCAAAAAAAATTGTTCAGTTTATAATAGAAGCTGATAAAAAGGCTTGTCAGGTTATATTGTTCCCGGAACTTTCAATTACCGCTTATACGTGCGGAGATTTGTTCCATCAGGAAGTTTTATTAGAACAGTCTTATGTTTATCTCAAATACATTATGGACAACACCAGTCAGACTGATATTGTTGCTATAGTTGGAATGCCCGTCAGGCTTGACTCTCAATTGTTTAATTGCGGCGTAGTTATTCAGGGGGGGAATATACTGGGTGTTGTTCCAAAAACATATATTCCCGGATATAAGGAATTTTACGAAGAAAGATGGTTTGCATCAGGCGCGAAGGCGTTGAACGATACTATTGATTTATTTGGTAAGAAGGTTCCTTTTGGTGTGGACTTATTGTTTGAAGCGACAAATTTAAACAATGTTTGTATCGGAGTTGAGATCTGCGAGGATTTATGGGTGCCTGTTCCTCCAAGTTCATACCAGTCCATACTCGGGGCAACTCTTTTACTCAATCTTTCCGCAAGTAATGAGATTATTGGTAAAAGCGATTATAGGAGAGAGCTGATTAAGCAGCAGTCAGCTAAATGTATTGCAGGTTATATTTACGCCTCAAGCGGCGTTTATGAGTCGACAACGGATGTTGTTTTCGGAGGACACGCAATAATTGCGGAAAACGGCGGTGTTCTTGCTGAAACAGAAAGGTTTTCAATGGAAGGACAGATGCTTTGCAGTGAGATAGATGTCCAAAAGTTAAACAATGACAGGTTAAAGAATACAAGCTTTATGGAAGCTAGTTTAAATAAAAAGGCAAGAAAAATATTCTTTGAGCTTAAGAAAACTACACTGACCAATGTCCAAAGATATGTAGACCCGCATCCTTTTGTTCCTTCAGATATAGCGACACGGGATAGAAGGTGCAGAGAAATATTTTCTATCCAGACTTCCGGATTGGCGAAGAGACTAATTCATACTGGTGTTAAGACGGTTGTAATTGGGATATCTGGGGGACTTGATTCAACTTTGGCATTACTAGTGACTGCGAAAGCCTTTGGGTTGGTTGGGCTGCCACCGGAAAATATTCATGCCGTTACCATGCCAGGGTTTGGAACAACAAATGAAACTTATTATAACGCTTTGGAATTAATGAGGTCATTGGGAGTTTCCATTAGCGAGATAGATATAAAGCCGGCATGTATTCAGCACTTTAAAGACATAGGACACGATATCAATGTACATGACACTACCTACGAAAATGTACAGGCGCGTGAACGCACACAAATACTTATGGATATTTCCAATAAGGTAAATGGACTAGTTATCGGGACTGGAGACTTATCAGAATTAGCTTTAGGATGGTGCACTTATAATGGCGATCACATGTCAATGTACTCTGTTAACTGCAGTATTCCCAAAACGCTCGTGAAGTTTTTGGTAGAGTGGGTAGCTGATAATATGATGGAAAGCAATGCTAAAATTGTGCTTCATAAGATACTGAAGACTCCAATTAGCCCTGAATTGCTGCCTCCTGACGAGAAGGGGGATATAAATCAGAAAACGGAAGATATAGTTGGCCCATATGAATTGCATGATTTTTTTATTTATCATATGCTAAGATACGGAGCATCTCCCCAAAAGCTGATTTTTCTATGCAAGCAAGCTTTTGAGGGGAAATATGAAGATGATACTATATTAAAATGGTTAAAGGTTTTCTTGAGAAGATTTTTTGCGCAACAATTTAAGCGCTCGTGTCTGCCTGATGGACCAAAGGTAGGAACCATTAGCCTGTCGCCAAGGGGAGACTGGCGTATGCCTAGCGATGCGGAAGCAAACTTATGGTTAAATTATGTTGACTAAAACTTAACCACAGTTCCTGAATTTTGTATCCATTTTTGTATCCATTAGATTTATATCGCTATAGGGCGATTTTAAATCTCTTGGATTATTTTTTTGTGACTTTTTCACAACACTTATTCTAATAACACATAGATGTCTCAGTGAAACTATTGTGAAAATAATCCCAACAATGATACCTATAATAATTCCAAGCAAAAAGTATATAAACATTTTGTTCACCTTTTATCTTAAGTATAAAATTGTAATTGCATGACTACTAAGGGCGTTTCAAAAAATTCCTTGTTCAAGTTTTGTATGATGAAAACTCATTATATCAAGTTTTTGAAACGACCAGTTGCTAAGTTTTTTTGATACTGCCTAACTTACATATCGTCATTTGCCAACATTAATATTAGCATATAATTATATAAATATAAGCTTTCAAATGATAAAAATGTAAGATTATTAGAGTTTCTGACATATTTTGATATATTTTTATGATTGTTTAGATTTTTGTTTGCTAGCTGCATACTTATTTTAACATTTTTCAGCAAAAAGGAAAATACTTTTTTTGTAAAAGTTAATAAATAGTCGAGATCTATTCCAGTTGACCAGTTATTTTTTTGATACTGCCTAAATTAATTTTAAAAAAGATTAGAATTGCTATTGACAGAAACGCTTTTTTGACTTAAGATATCTTTGTGCCTTTTTTCAGGCACCAAATGCGGTGGATATAGCTCAGTTGGTTAGAGCGCCAGATTGTGGCTCTGGAGGCCGTGGGTTCGACCCCCACTATTCACCCCACCATATAGAGGTGAGAAGTTGCAATTGTTTAATCGACTTCACACTTCTCAATTAATGGGATGTAGCCAAGCCGGTAAGGCACCAGACTTTGACTCTGGCATCTCGTAGGTTCGAATCCTGCCATCCCAGCCATTTGGGCCATTAGCTCAGTTGGCAGAGCACATGACTTTTAATCATGGTGTCCCGCGTTCGAATCGCGGATGGCTCACCAAAAAATTCAAAAATTCCGAGATTCTTTAATCTCGGAATTTTTGAATATATAGGAAAGTTTAGGGAATGATTTAATAATAAGTACTGATTAAGGGGAATAGGTATGGCGAATAATGAATCGAATGAAAGACTTATTGCTGATGAAATTGATTATAAAAGCTATTCTATATCACAACTAGTTAAAGAGATCGAATATATAAAAAAAGATTTTCCAGAGGCAATTCTAAAAGAGATCATACAAAGAAAAGACGAAGCTACTCCGGTATTACTGGATATATTGAAGTCTGTAAAAGAAAATCACAATAGATACGCAAAAAGCAAGGATTATTTTGCTCATATTTATGCAATATTTATATTAGCTCAATTTAAAGAAACGAAAGCATATCCTTTATACGTTGAACTGCTCAAGCTTCCAGGTAATTTGCCTTACGATCTGTTTGGAGATTCATTATGTGAATCAACGGGTATGATACTTGCATCTCTATGTGGAAATGATCTTAGTCACATTAAAGAACTTGTTGTAAATAGCGCGGTTGATGAATCCATAAGAGGACATGCAGTGGGAGCGTTAGCGATTCTTGCGGTTCAGGGCGTTTTAAGCAGGGAAGATATGTTCCAATATTTTAAGGACCTTTTAGCAGATGAAACTTGGGATAAAAACAGTTATATAATAGCGGAACTTGTTTCTGCTTGTAATGATATATATCCTGAAGAAATTATAGAGGATATAAGGTCAGCATACCAAAACAATCTGGTAGATGATTCGATAATAGATCTGGGTTATGTTGAAACCACCTTAAAAGATAAGAAAGAAAATGTTATAGAAAACTTTAAGAATGACATTCATCATCAATTTATTGACGATGCTATAGAAGATCTAAGAGGCTGGGGTTGCTACGTTCAAGCGGATGAAACGAAACAAAACTATATAGCTGTAGGAAATAAAATTGGGCCAAATGATCTGTGCCCATGCGGAAGCGGTAGAAAGTATAAAAAGTGCTGCGGATAAGGGCGTTTCAAAAAATTCCTTGTTCAAGTTTTGTATGATGAAAACTCATTATAACAAGTTTCCGAAACTTATATATATAAAAATGGTTTTAGACGAAATTTCGTTTAAAACCATTTTTTTATCGGTTGTTTTACATTTGGTTATCTTAGCTATTTATTGATGTTGCAATATCAACCAGACTCATGTTCTTGTTGCGTTCCTCAGCCCATCTTATTGACCAATCGTTTTCGAAGAGGAGAACATGACGATTTTCATTGTCTTCGACAATCATTGTAGAACTTGTCAGATTAAGCTTTCTTGGGTCAATATTGTCTCCTTCGATCCACCTGGCAAATTTAAAAGGCAGATGTTGAATCCTTATTTCAACTCCATACTCGTATTTAAGCCTGTATTCCAATACTTCAAACTGAAGAGCCCCTACAGCTCCCACTATCAACGCTTCAATGCCTATGTCAATTTGCTTGAAGGTTTGTATTGCTCCTTCTTCCGACAGCTGGGTAACTCCTTTTTGGAACTGCTTCCTTTTCATTGTATCAATTGCGACAACCCTTGCAAAATGTTCGGCAGGGAATATGGGTATTCCGTCAAATCTGAGCTGTGAGTTTCCTTCGCTTAGGGTATCGCCGATATTAAAGATACCCGGGTCAAACAGCCCTATTATATCTCCGGGGTATGCTTCTTCAACTATTGTTCGCTCTTGCGCCATAAATTGGGTAGGCTGTGACAGACGAACTTCTTTTTTGCTCTGAACATGGTGCACAGACATTCCCTTTGTAAATTTGCCTGAGCAAATTCTCAGGAAAGCGATTCGATCCCTGTGGGTAGGGTTCATATTCGCTTGAATTTTAAATATAAAACCTGTAAATTTTTCGCTTTCAGGATCCACATCTCCTATAGAACATTTCTTGAAACCTGGCTTTGGAGCAAGATTTAAAAACTCTTCAAGGAAAGGCTCCACTCCGAAATTTGTCATTGCGCTTCCGAAGAAAATGGGAGTTAATTCTCCATTAAGTATTTTCTTTTTATCAAATTCATCTCCTGCCATGTTCAGGAGCTCTATTTCATCGCAGAGCTTTTTATAATAATGTTCGCCAAGGAGATCCGCGAAAATTTTATCATTTACGCTACCCACATTGGACGATACAAATGTCTGGCCGTGGTCGCCGCCGTCAAACAGCTCAATCTGAGCTTTTTTTCTGTTATAAACGCCCTTGAAATCACCTTCTATACCGATGGGCCAATTCATAGGGTATGAATGTATGCCAAGTACGTTCTCTATTTCTTCCATTAATTCAAACGGATCTTTGCTTGCTCTATCCATCTTGTTTACAAATGTAAAAATAGGAATGCCTCTCATTTTACATACATGGAAGAGTTTTATTGTCTGCTCTTCCACACCCTTAGCTCCGTCGATTAGCATTACCGCGCTGTCAGCCGCTACAAGGGTTCGATAGGTGTCTTCACTGAAGTCCTGGTGACCTGGAGTGTCTAATATATTAATGCAATAATTATTGTACGTAAATTGCAGAACGCTAGAGGTTACAGAAATACCTCTTTGCTTTTCAATTTCCATCCAATCTGAAACAGCGTGTTTATTTGCTTTTCTAGCCTTTACAGAACCTGCCAACCTTATGGCGCCGCCATATAACAATAGCTTTTCGGTCAATGTCGTTTTACCGGCGTCCGGGTGGGATATGATCGCAAATGTTTTTCTGCGTGACACTTCGTCACATATTGTTTGTTTTATATCCTGCATTTTGAACCTCTCTTTATATTCTGATTTCAAGCAGCAAATTAATTTTATAGTATTATAATATAACCTGTCAAATGATATAGAAAAACACTTTATAATTATTTTCCTTAAAGAACACTTTTTATTCCATTTATTATATCCTCATTAAACCTGTCTATGTAACCTTGAACATATTCTATGATAGTTAATTCCGTATTATTAATAAGCGGGG
>JAUZPS010000291.1 GCA_030705945.1 Bacillota bacterium | reverse complement strand
TTCAATAGAGTTAAGCATGCTCATCCTGTCTACCTTAACTAGCATGTCCCCTTCTAAAACTATCTTAAAGTCGGTGTACAAGGTTTTGGTTAATTCATCCAACTCTTCATTCTTTGTATAAGCATTTGCTATTATATCATATGAATTGGGTTTAATATATTTATTTTTCAAAAGCCTTTTGATTCTATCCTCATTAAAGCCAAGAAACATAAGTTCACGCCTTTTTTGAAAGGTGTCTTTTTCAGAACTTTCAATAACTTTCCTAGCTTTTCTTGAAAGCGCCCCCTTATCGGGCATATTATATACTAGTCTCTCAATTAAATTCTTTCTTAGAAACTTAGGCACCTTATTGTATTTATCTGTATAATAGTTAACCATATATTTGCTGTATCCAGCAAACAGCTCATCCCCAGCATCTCCTGTAAGCACAACTGTCACATGTTCTTTGGCAAATCTGGAGACAAAATATGTGGGAATTGCCGATGAGTCTGCAAAAGGCTCATCAAAGGTATCTAGGATGTTTTCCAACTCGACTACCGCATCACTGTAGTCTAGGAAGTGAACATGATGATTGGTCCTGTTCTTGCTTGAAACAATCTGAGCTCTGTCACTCTCATCAAACTCTTTGAGTTTAAATCCTATTGTAAAGGTCTCTATAGGCTTATTGGAAAGGTTAGACATTATTCCTACAATAATGCTGGAATCAATTCCACCGCTTAAAAAAGCCCCTAGAGGAACATCGCTTATCATTTTCTGTTCTACAGAACTGAACAAGGCATCTCTAAGTTTTCGGCTGCATTCCTCATAACTATTTATGATGTCATGATTTCTATCAACTTCAATATCCCAATATCTCTCGATTCTTAGATTGCCGTTTTTATAAAGAATAAAACTTCCTGCCTCAAGTTTATTTATATCGTTAAATATAGTGAGAGGCGCAGGAATATAAGTCAGTGAAAAATATTGGTTAAGGGCGGTAAGATTAATCTCTTTTTTTATGTTGAATGTTCTTATTATGCTTTTGAGTTCAGATCCGAATATAAACCTATCATCATCCTTGTAATAGTATAATGGCTTCTCTCCAGCTCTGTCCCTCGCTATAAAAAGTTCCTTTTCCACAATATCGTATATGGCAAAAGCGAACATGCCATTTAGCTTCTTAAGGCAATCAACACCATACTCCTCATATGAATGAAGTATAACCTCGGTATCACTTTTTGTTTTAAATTCATGTCCTCTTGCAAGAAGTTCATCTCTTAAGCCTTGGAAGTTATAGATTTCACCATTAAAAACGATAACTTTTGTTCCATCTTCATTGTATATAGGCTGCTTTCCCGTATTCAAATCAATAATTGCCAGGCGTCTCATTCCAAGAGACGCCTGAGGGTCTGTATATACTCCGTCACTGTCGGGCCCACGGTAGGTTATACATGAATTCATCATATTGATTTTTATGAGGTTTTCATCATTTGAAGCCAGTTCTTTTAAAATGAATCCGTTTATTCCGCACATTATATATTATTTCCTTAATTCTATTATTCCATTGTTATTATCGTTTGTTATTATTATTTGCTATTATTATTTGTTATTATTTCGAATCCGTAATTATACCAACTCCAAAAGCGGAATCCACAGTTGTCGCGCTTGATATATTAATCCATTGGTTATCAACAGGATTATACATTTCTATCGAGTCAGAAAAAACGCAATACAATTTCCCGTCCTTATCTTTTGATGCAAGCAACTTTCCTGATTTATCAGAGCTAATACCATTTGGAATTGAACTCCATTTATTTTTTGAAATATCATATATTTCTACACATGAATCTTGAACTATGTATATATTTCCATTAGAAACAACACCGCCCCATACATTCTCATCAGAGATCATATCCGGACCATATGACCAGCTATTATTGTCTATATTGTAGATTTGCAAAGTTCCAGTTGACTTATTGACTCCATACTCTCTGACGATTCCACCTATACAGTAAATATTCCTTGAGTTCTCTAAACACAACGGAAACCACTTTCCTTCCGGCATATTCGCGATATATTGCGAGCTGTTGTCATTTAAATTGAACGTCTCCGCAGAGTTTGTGATATGTGGATCTGCGCTTTCCGTCATACCCCCAAATGCGTAAAGCCGACCTTCAAAAATACATTCCCCCGGGGCTTCTCTTCCAACCGTCAGATAACCTTTAGTATTCCATACATTATTTTTCAAATTATAAACATCAATATTTTTAATGTAGTTGTAATGGCCATTCTCATAATAAACCCCACCTGTGACATAACAATCTTCTCCAACAGTCTCACATACAGGATTATATCTTTTAACAAGCATTTCTGGTAATGGTGTGTATTTGTCTCCATAAATATCTAATAACTCTGCAGTTTTTGATCCTTGATAATTGTTATCCGCGCCGAATTTTAGAATATTTATTTGTTGAGGAACTTTATATTCCGGATAATCATTGGTCGTTTTGTTGAAGTTTTTTAACGTAATCATAATATCGATAAGATTAATAACCCCATCTTTATTAAAGTCACAGTCATTAAGATAATTAGGACTACCAAACATAGCCTCAAAACGCTTTGAAATTTCTATCACATCTGACAAATTAATTGCTCCATCTTGTATACCGTTTTGGCTAACGTCTCCTGCCCAAATCTTTATTGGCGATTCAAATGAGCTTATTCTCAGGTCCTTCGTTACTGGGACATTTTTAATTGTTCTTTTAAGGTAGTTGTCTTTAAATATATTTATTGTATATCCATCAATGTTTTTCGGAACGCTGTCAAATTCAAAATATCCATATATAGCGCTTGTAACAGTCAGATTTGCTTCTGGTATTTCAATCTTAAACCCCTCTGGTATTCCCGCAGAAAAATTGGCATCATAATTAAAATCAGGTTTTATGTATCCAGAAATTTTATAATTAACCGCTGGAGCATTTGAAACTTCCCCCGTGGAAGACAAACTTAGCGCGAAGGAAGGCAAATAAACGCAATTTAAAAGCAAACACAAAACAATAAAAATTATACTCGTTTTATTTATAATTCTCATACATAAATCCCCTCTCCTAAAATTAAGTAAATTATATCACTTATTAATAAAGTGGTAAAGTTTTGGTTATATCCTGAATGCATGTGAATATGCATTTAATTCAGTTTTTCTATTATTTCGACAAACCTATCTCCCCAAATCTGATAGGAGTAGTTCTCTTCAATCCTCTTTCTGGCAGCAACCCCCATTTTAGCTCTCAATTCTTTATCTTCAATAAGTTTGGATAAATAGTTTACCCAATCCTCTTCATGAGATGCGATAAATCCTGTTTTACCCTGTAGCGTTATCTCCTCATTTGCGGGAGCTGAAGAAGCAACAGTAGGCAAAGATGAAGCCATGTATTGGATTAACTTAAATCCACATTTACCCTTTTCCCAAATGGTATCAAAAAGAGGCATTATTCCAATGTCAGCTTCATATAAAAGTTTAAACTCCATTTCCTGCGACCACTTAAAGCATTGAACCTTTACACCGTCAAGCTCAATATTCGCCCCGATAACCCTCAGAATAAAATCATGTTTTTGCGCTAATACCTTAATAGCAGTCTCGACACATTTTAAATAATGGACTGTTGAAGGGGATCCGATCCATACTATAATTGGAGTTAAATTTTGCGTTTTTGTTAATTCCTTATAATTATAAGATTTAAGATCAACTACAGTGGGTAGATATTCCAAAGAAGCCTTTTTAAGCTCATTCCAGTACCATCTGTTTCCAACAGTTGTAACTGCTGCGCCTGCTGTAAGTTTATCAATTTTGTTTCTGAAAAGAAGTCTTTTTACCCTGTTCCTTTTATAATTTATACTTATAGCGTCATCATAATCAACAGTATAAGTAGTTCCTTTCAAAATTATCCACTCAATAAAAAAGGGTATATTTGTAAACAACTCTTTCTCAATTATTAAAACGTCATAATTTTTCCTATTTTTTATAAGAAAAGACAATCGTTTAAAAATATCCATCATAATTTTTAGGCTTTTATTCCTATTTTTTGAATACAGATCTTTTACATAACCTTTATATAAAAGAGGCTTTACATCAACCCTGTGCCCCTTCCCTTCGAAATACTGTATATAATTGTACAAACGGTATCTCGAGCTTGCTCCTTCCGGATGATATTTGGGTAGCAATAAAATGTTCATATTATTCATTTATACCTTTCAATATCTTCGGTAGATTTTTTATAAGCATTTTATACCCTTGCGCTGTTTCCATCATTTCTTTAGAGGATCTTCGTAATAAAGCCAGAGCAAAACGCGCTATTGGCTCAATGGAATATGTGGCTAATAGGAGTAAAAACGCGCTTATAAAACTAAAATGTTTAAAACCATATATTATGCGGCTTCGGATCGAATAAAACAAGCGAGTAGCCTTGACCTGCTCCGAAGTCCCTCCTCCCTTGTGATAAGCCTCTACATCGGCTAGATATTGTATACTGTAGCCGAGTTTTTTTATCCTTAGTGAAAGATCAAGATCTTCAAGATACACAAAAAACCTCTCATCAAACATGCCCGCGTCTATAAAAACTTTTCTTCGCACAAAATAAAACGCTCCAATCACATGTTCAACCTGTCTGGTATCGTTATGATCCCATTCTGTCATGAAATGGCTTTTAAAAATCTTAGGAAAAATGTGATCAAGACCCATTATCTTTACAAAAAAGTGTCTGGGTTTAGGTAGTCTTGTACAGGTTCTTCCCGGTCTTCCACTGTCGTCAACTAGTTTTATACTGCACACTCCAACACCTCTATTATCTTCTGCTTCCATATATAATAAGGGTTTTACTAAGGATTCTTTATTCAGTCTGGTGTCAGGGTTAAGAAATAACAGATAATCAGCATTACTACATAAAGCTCCTTGATTGCAGGCAGCTCCAAACCCCAAATTTTTTGAGTTTCGAATTATTTTCACTGGAAGATTAAGTTGTTCAATACCTTCAAGAGAGTCATCAGCAGAAGCATTATCGACCACAATAACTTTTGAAAGTTCGAAACCATTAATGTCATTAATGTTTACTGTGCTTAGGCATTCTCTCAATTGTGAGCCGGAATTCCAGTTTATTATTATAATATCAAGTTTTTTAAATTCATTTACTTCTTCTTCAGTATCCTTATTGTTCATGTGTTTTCAACGTTTCTTTCTTTTAGTTTGTTTATATTAAAATCATTATTAATTTTACATAATATTATTTTCTTCTGGCTTTTCGCTTCCATATCTGCCTATAGAAGCCATGGTAATAAGCAGGCATACAAACTTCTGACGGTGTCTTATGGCAGTTCCATAGTTGGAAGTTCCCCATGAGAAAGTAATCATTTCAAGAATAATTATAAATATTAACCCAATAAAAATTACTTTATATCTATACCCCGATTTTCTGAAACTTTTTAATGAGAAAAATATCAATGCCGCATAAATTAAAGCATCCACAACACCTATTATATCCGATACCCCAGATATTTTCCATGGAAAGGGCATTAATAGGAAATATATGACTCTTATAGGAGTCTGAATGAAAATATCAAGAAAAGATTTGGGATAAAAGCTCTCAAGATAAGCCGTTCTTCCTACTGCCAGCGGAACTAACCTGCTTTTTAGGTATTCAGGAGAAAAAACCAGTGTTATATCTGAAGGAAGCTTATTCAAAAGTCTTGCTCTGAAAAGAATCACAACAGCAGCAGTAATACAGATTGCAAATAACGCCTGCTTATTTAGAAGTCTCCAACGTTTTTCCAAGGGCTTATAAAAACAGAAGAAAAACAAATACACACCGCCAACAATAATCATCGCTCCATGTACCGAGCTGGCAACCCCAAGGAATACTGAAGAAATAATAATTTGAAACAGTTTTCCGCTCTTAAGCCATTTAACAAAATAGTAAACCGATAACAAACTGAAAAATGTTATAATATTTTCTCTTAAAATTACAGCAGAATAAAGATTAAGTGTTGGAAAAATGGCGGTAATAAAACTGCCTGCCAAAGCAGCCTTTTTTGATCCACCTATTTCACAAATGAGCTTGTAAACAAAGTAAACAGTAAAAAACCCGAAAAACACATTAAAGTATTGAGCAATAAATGGAGTTCTGCCTGTGAAATAATAGATAATTCCGACAAACTTAGAATAAAGATAAGCTCCTGGCGTGGCCGGAGGAACAGTATCGTTGTTCC
>JAUZPS010000290.1 GCA_030705945.1 Bacillota bacterium | reverse complement strand
TATTAAGTTTTGTAGTTGTTTCAATTATAGTGTTCTTTGCATTAAGCAATTTATCTTTTGGCGCCTCAAAGGCGATTAAAGTAGTTGTTGGAGGGGAAACTCTTACGATGGCTTCAGCTCCCGTCGTCGAAAACGGAAGGACTCTTGCGCCGATGAGAGCTATATTTGAAAGTCTTGACGCTTATATTGACTGGGACAGCAAAACAAAAACAATTACTGCCTATAAGGGTAAGAAAGTTGTAAAAATAAAAATAGGAAGCAAAACCGCCTCTATTGACGGTAAATCAGTGGACCTGGATCTGCCTGCAAAAATTTACGACTCAAGAACATTGGTTCCGTTAAGGTTTGTGGGCGAGGCGTTAGGAGCTCAGGTAGACTGGGACAGCGACCAAAGAATTATAAAAGTTACAGCTGAGGATGAGCCTTCTGGAAATTCAACTGGAAATATATCCAATTTTGGTTTTGCTGCAGAATATGGAGACTGGATATATACGACTGTTTTAGGCAAAGGGTTTTATAGAATTGATAAAGCAGGAGAACAGAAAGAAAAAATATCCAGTAATTCCATATTAAATGTTAATGTTATCGATGATTGGATATATTTTTCAAACCCTGTTGATTATCCAGTTGAAGATGAAATCGGTCGTCTTTACAAAATGAAGACTAAGGGTAATCTGCTTACAAAGCTTACCAAGTATCAGGTTGACTGTGTCAGCGTGGTAGGAGATTGGATATATTACTTAAATGTGGATGATGACGATAAGATATATAAAATGAGGATAGACGGAAAAGGCGAAGAAAAAATATATGATGATAGTTCGGTAAGCGGCTTTGTTGTAAAGAATGGCTGGATTTATTTTAAGGAAGAGGACGATGATTCCCTTTTCAAGATAAGAACGAACGGAAACGATAAGAAGCTTTTATGCAAAGGCATTGGCGAGGATTCGGGTATCGTGGCGGATGGGTACTGGCTGTATTACGCGTCCGAGGGAAAAGAAGCGGGCATTAATAAGATCAGCTTGGATGGTAAAGAGCAATCCCAGATTGTTTTTGGCGATGTGGATTCATTTAATGTGAACAATGGATACCTGTATTACAATGACCTGTCAAAGAATCTATACAAGATCAAAATTGACGGCGGCGGAAAGGTTAAAATCGGCAGCGGGGTAGAAGGCGCAATAGATGTTGCTGATAGTTGGATATATTATAAGAGCTGGAGTTCAAAAAGCGACAATGCAAAAGACTACAGAATTAAGGATGACTCAACAAAAAAACAAAGGCTGGTTATGGATGGGCCTTTTGTGGATATTGCCATGTATTCTTTAAGCAATGACAAACCATCGCCAAATCCCATAATCATTCCTCCCCATGAGGCTTCGAGCGCTATATTAAGCGCAAAAGAAGTTGCAAGACAAAAAGATGCGGTTGCATTCATAAAAACATTTGATGAAGAGGGTAATCCCATAGCATCCGGAAGTGGGTTCAATATTGATAGCAGCGGTATAGTTGTTACAAATTTTCATGTGATTAAGGGAGCCTCCTCCATAAAGTGCACTTTGTCAAATAACCTAACCTTTGACGTAAGTCATGTATTGAACTATAACCCTGTACGGGATATAGCAATTTTAAAGCTGTCGAATGCAAGTAATTTACCCGTCGTATTTATGGGAGCCTCGGGGAGTGTTGAATTGGCTGAGAGCGTAGTCGCTATCGGTAACCCTATGGAACTCCAGAACACTGTTTCAACAGGAGTGATAAGCGGAGTAAGAACATTAGATGGAATTGAATATATTCAGACTACTGCGTCAATTTCTCCCGGAAGCAGCGGAGGGCCTCTATTTAACATGCATGGAGAGGTTGTTGGAATGACTACTTTAATGTTGTCCGGTACTCAGAACATCAATTTTGCGGTACCTATAGATGCTGTTAAAAAACTTCTTGGCTCAGCTGTTTTAATTCCAGTTCAAGGTATTACCGACCTTGATAAAACCGTGTTTGAAAATGAGCCCAACGACTCCATAGACAAGGCGGCTGAGGTCAACCTGGAGCAGTATATAAAAGGTTCAATAAAAGATAAAAATGATAAGGATTATTATAGCCTTACCCTTAATAAGTCCTGTAAAATATCAATTACCGGCATATCTGAAGCCAACGAAGACAACACAAAATACATAAGTCTCACGATTGTTGACAAAAATGGCAATGAATTGGCTAAAAGTCAGTCTGTTAAAGAGACTGAGCGTGATTTGCAGAATATAAAAGCAAGCCTCAATGAGGGAACCTACTATCTTGTTGTAAAGTCAACCGAGTCTTCGAGTGAAAAAACCAAAAACATTGATTATGAAATCAGTATAACTGAGGAATAGTTGCTAAATGATTTGCAAGATATCTTATATATAAGATAAAAAAATGGTCTCAACTTTATGTGAGACCATTTTTGATTTTGTATGCGAGATGAGCGTGTTTGGGGTTTAAGTCAAAATACTAAGACTTAACATATTCACAAAAGGTTGTTTTCGCAGAAAGCATGCTATAAACTATAAATCACCTGTAAACCTAGCGTACTCATCAAGAATTCTGGAATTTGAATCTATATGTTCTCTGATTTCATTGTCCTGAATTAATTCTTTGAAAACTTTTTTAATCGTTCTGCTAAAACGATTATTAATCTTTATGTCACCTATATAAAGAAGCGGACACACATATTTTGCCCTCGGATCCTTAATGATTTTTAGAATTCCTTGTTTGTCTATATAGGGCGTAAATGGATATATCCTGCATGAAAGAGGTCTGTATTTCCGGTTGCAGGCTCCATTGCAAAAGGCAAAATTAATGTCCTGCCATATGTTGGTCTCTTGCCTGAAGTTTAAAAAATTAACGTTTAATTGTTGTAAATATGATATTTCTTCTGGGAAAAGGATCATTCCCATTTCGTCATTCCCATTGCAGCATTTCTTGTTGCATATTTGACCGCAGTCAAATTTTACAGGAGTTATATTATAAAGCTTCCTGTATGCTTTTTTGTATAAAATTCTTTTATACATTGTTAACTCCTTATAGATAAAAAGCAATTAATCTTTTACATTTGCCTATCGCAAAATAACGTTAAAGCGTTCGTTATTTTGCTTCGTCAAATGTAAGATTAATAGTGCTTTTTATATAGATTAGCTCATTATAGCAATTTCATTGGCTTATCAGTTATGAAACTGTCCATCAAAGTATACCCGTCAGTGATCATTAAGCCGGTCTCTTTTGCTTGAAACTCATCATAACCGTCTGCAGATGAGCTGATGGAGCCGCTTTTCTGGTATACAAGGAAAGGAACAGGTTCGGAAGTATGAGTTCTCAACGAAAGTGGAGTAGGATGATCAGGCAGTATAAGTAGCCTGTAATCTTCATACTTTTCCAGGCCTTTTAACAAAGTAGCAACAACAAGTTCATCTATTAACTCAATTGCTCTGACTTTATTTTCAATCTCGTGCCTGTGGCCGCATTCATCAGGAGCTTCGATGTGCACATAAACAAAGTCTTTTCCAGCTTCAAGTTCCTTTAGCGCAGCTTCTGCTTTGCCTAAAAAATTGGTATGGACATTGCCTGTAGCTCCTTCTACATCAATGGAATCCAACCCTGCGCAAAGTCCTATTCCCTTAATAAGGTCAACAGCTGATACAACAGAGCCTTGTATTTTATACTTTTCATTGAAACTTGTAAGGGCTGGTTTTTTGCCTTCTCCCCATATCCATATGGAGTTGGCTGGTCTTAAACCTCTGGAAATCCTGCTTTTATTGACTGGATGATCCTTTAATATATTGTAACTTTCAGACATCATCTTTTGAATAAGAGGGCTGTTTGGGCCCTTTGGAAGGTAATCAGATACCTTTCTTTCAAGAATGTCATGAGGAGGAGTAAGTTTAAAATCTAAAGAACCATTCTTCCAAACCATGCAATGACGATAGCTGATACCGCCAAAAAATGTAATATCATCAGAACCAAACCGCTTTTGTATTTCAGAAATAAGTTCATGAGCTTCCTTGGTGGATATTTCATCCGAGCTGTAATCGATCATGGTTTTATCAGCGTAGTTTTCTTCATCGGACAAAGTTACCAGATTGCACCTGAAGGTCACATCTGTATCGGTAAGGTTTATGCCCATGCTGACAGCTTCAAGGGGCGAACGGCCCGAATAATAAATCTTGGGATTGTAGCCCATAACAGAAAGGTTTGCGGCGTCGCTTCCAGGAGGAATACCGTCCGGAACGGTTTTTACCATGCCCAGTCTTCCGTTTCTGGCAAGTTTGTCTATATTAGGCTTTTTTGCTTTCTGGAGCGGAGTTTTATTTTCTAATTGAGGAATGGGGTAATCTGCCATTCCGTCCCCGAGTACAACTATATATTTCATAAGATCGACCCTTTTCATTTAAGTTTTTGAATTTGTATAAATTCAATTATGTGTGATAACTATATTATAGATAACCAACTGTAAAGTTTACATCTGATATATATATAAAAAGCGCTATTAATCTTACATTTGACCGAGCAAAATAACGAACGCTTTAACGTTATTTTGCGATAGGCAAATGTAAAAGATTAATTGCTTTTTATATAGCAAAATACCATTAAAACCGTTCGCTATTTTGCTATATCAGATGTAAGGTTAATAGAGCTAATAATATAGTTTTCAGGAGATAATTATATATCATTGCGGTAAAAAATTCTATATAAATTATGCTAATTTTTTTTCATTTTAGGGGTGTTTTTCTAATTTGGTTGAGAGAATAAGAATAATAGCATATAATATACATAGTTTTGAATTTATATTATTTGAAATGAGGTGGTAAGAATGTTCATTGTAGGGATTAACGGCAGTCCAAATAAAGAAGGCAATACAAAATTTTTACTCAAAAAAGTATTGGAAAAAACAGAGGAACTTGGCGCAAAAACGTCTGTTCTTGAAGCTGAAGATCTTATTAATTCGTCAAAGTCCAGCTTTTGCAATGCATGTTCCAACCCGTGTTCAGGGGCATGTTTTAACGGAACAAAGCTAGAAGAGGCTTTTGAGCTCTTAAAAAAGGCAGATGGCATAATATTGGGAAGCCCAGTATATTTTGGTTCTGTGACGGGACAACTAAAGGCAATGTTTGATAAAAGCAGAAAATATAGAGTTGAAAAAGCTTTTTATAATAAAGTGGCTGCAGGTATTACTGTTGGGACGTCAAAATATGGAGGTCAGGAAACAACAATGAGAGCTCTTCATGACATAATGCTTGTTCACGGTATGCTTGTTGTTGGAGATGGATACATTGAGGATGACTGTGGCCATCATGGAGTCTGCGCCCATAGGCCTGCAAAGGATGACGAGTTCGCAATAAAGAGGGCTGATATACTGGCAAAAAGGTTGGTTGAAGTTTGTGAAGCCACAAAGACCTTAAGAGTATAGGAAGGATAATTATTAATGTTACATGAGTTTTCAAGAACGGAACTATTGATAGGCAAGGCTGCGCTCGAAAAATTAAAAGAGAGTAAGGTTGCGGTTTTTGGAATCGGAGGCGTTGGAACATACGTAGTCGAGGGTTTGGTTCGCGCTGGCGTAGGGAAGTTTGTTCTTGTCGATGACGATCGGATATGTCTTACAAATATTAACAGACAACTGCACGCCACAAGAAAAACAGTGGGAAGGCCCAAAGTCGAAGTAATGAAAGAAAGAATACTTGAAATAAATCCGAAAGCTGAAGTTATTACCCACCAGATGTTTTATCTGCCTGAAAGCAGCGAAGGACTTATTAATGAGGACTATGATTATATAGTTGATGCTATTGATACAGTATCAGGTAAAATTGATCTTGTTGTAAAGGCAAAAGAGAAGGGTATACATATTATAAGCAGTATGGGCGCGGGAAATAAGATGGATCCTACAAAATTTGAAGTTGCTGATATATTCAGCACTTCGGTATGTCCTTTGGCAAAGGTCATGAGATATGAACTTAAAAGGCGCGACATAACCTCATTAAAGGTTGTTTATTCAAAGGAAACTCCGACAAAACCAATTGAAAGCGAAGCTTCTAGCTGCGCGGTGGGGTGTATTTGCCCTAAAGGAACAACCAGAAAATGTACAAGCCGTAATCAGATTCCCGGAAGCATATCATTTGTGCCTTCTGTAGTAGGTTTAATTATAGCTGGTGAAGTAATAAAGGATTTAATAGGTTATAAAAGCGCTGCAAATTAAAGGTTTAAGGATAGTGATAATTATGCTGAATAAAAGATTAATAATATTTACAGGCCATTTTGGAAGCGGAAAGACAGAAGT